>JBFMEF010000184.1 GCA_040753495.1 Candidatus Zixiibacteriota bacterium | reverse complement strand
ATAACGCCGCGCTCATACCGTTTCCTGATTTTGTCAACTTCTTTCTGAGCGTTTTCTATCAAGCGGGCTTTTTCTTCAGGAATTAACATATCCTCGATAGAAACAGTTACTCCCGCCTGGGTGGCATATTCAAAGCCAAGGGCTTTTAACTTATCCAGGAATTCCACCGTCATAGCTGTGCCGACCTGGCGATAGCAGTTAAGGACCAGCTGCTCCAGTTTTCCTTTGGAGGCGACTTCATTGAAGAAGGTCATCCCCTTGGGAATGATACCGTTGAAAATGATTCGTCCCACCGAGGTTTCGGTCAGGTTTCCGTCGATTCGGACTTTTATCCGAGAATGCAAGCCAAGTTCGCCGGCGGCGTGAGCAGCCAGGGCTTCATCGGTGGAGTGGAATATCATCCCCTCCCCTTTCTCGCCGGTGCGAGTCTTGGTGAGATAATAACAGCCGATAACCATATCCTGCGATGGCGTCACCACCGGTCTGCCGGAGGAAGGCAGCAGCAGGTTGTTGGAAGAGAGCATAAGGAGCCGCGCTTCCAGCTGCGCTTCGAACGACAGAGGGACATGCACCGCCATCTGGTCGCCGTCAAAGTCGGCGTTGAAAGCGGCGCAGACCAGGGGGTGGAGCCGTATCGCTTTTCCTTCTACAAGCACCGGATAGAAAGCCTGAATTCCAAGCCGATGCAAAGTAGGGGCACGGTTCAAAAGAATCGGGTGGTCTTCGATAATTTCCTCGAGAATATCCCAGACTTCGGGACGTTCCCGCTCCACCAATTTTTTGGCGGATTTGACGGTCTGGACGTATCCTTTCTCCTCAAGTTTCATAATGATGAAAGGTTTGAAGAGTTCCAGCGCCATATTCTTGGGCAGACCGCACTGATAGATTTTCAGTTCCGGACCGACCACAATCACGGAGCGGCCGGAGTAGTCAACGCGCTTGCCCAGGAGATTCTGGCGGAATCTTCCCTGTTTGCCTTTCAGAAGGTCAGATAGAGATTTCAGGGGGCGCTTGGAATCGCCGCGAACAGAATGAGTGCGGCGACCGTTGTCAAAGAGGGCGTCGACCGCTTCCTGAAGCATTCTCTTTTCATTGCGCAGGATGACATCGGGCGCCTGTATATCGATAAGTTTCTTAAGTCGGTTGTTGCGATTGATTACCCGACGATATAGGTCGTTCAGGTCAGAGGTTGCGAAGCGACCGCCTTCGAGCGGCACCAGTGGACGGAGGTCGGGCGGAATAACCGGGATGACATTCATCACCATCCATTCCGGTCGGTTGCTGGACTGACGAAAGGCTTCCACAATGCGCAGCCGTTTGAGAGCGTCTTTCTGTCTTTGAGCGGATGTCTCCACTTTGACCTGAGCCCGCAGGTCGATGGAAAGCTGCTCGATATCGATCTTCGCCAAAAGTTCTCTGATGGCTTCCGCGCCCATCCGGGCGTCAAACTGCTTGCCGCTTTCGACCAGTTCCTGGTACTCTTCTTCCGTCAGGATATCGCGCTCCTGATATGAGGTATTTCCCGGGTCGATTACGATATACGCTTCGTAGTAGATAATCTTTTCCAGTTCGCGAACGGAGAGGTCGAGCAGATAGCCGATACGAGACGGCAATGACTTTACAAACCAGATATGGGTAACCGGCACCGCCAGCTCTATATGGCCCATTCTTTCGCGACGGACTTTCGACTGCGTAACTTCCACTCCGCAACGGTCACAAACAATGCCCCGAAAGCGGATTCGCTTGTATTTGCCGCAGTTGCACTCCCAGTCTTTCACGGGGCCGAAAATGCGCTCGCAGAAAAGCCCATCCCGCTCCGGTTTAAAAGAACGGTAGTTAATAGTCTCAGGTTTGGTCACCTCTCCGAAGGACCAGGAGAAAATGGTATCGGGCGAAGCAATCTGCACCTGAATGGCAGAAAATTCTGAGGGCTTTTTCTGCAGGGGTTTAGGTATATTTGAGGGTAATGTAGCCACCTCTTACTCCTTTTTCTTATCTGCACTACGACAAAGATTTCCAAATGCCAATTTATACATTTATTCAGAAACCTATTTTTCAACCAACTTCACATCGAGTCCCAGGGACTGCAATTCTTTCACCAGGACGTTGAACGATTCGGGAATGCCCGGCTCCGGCGGATTTTCGCCTTTGACAATCGCCTCGTACACCTTGCTACGCCCGGTGACATCATCCGATTTCACCGTCAGCAGCTCCTGCAGGGCATATGCGGCGCCATAGGCTTCCATCGCCCAGACTTCCATTTCACCGAAACGCTGGCCTCCAAACTGGGCTTTGCCGCCCAGCGGCTGCTGTGTTACCAGACTGTAAGGTCCAATGGAGCGGGCATGAATTTTATCATCAACCAGATGTGACAGTTTCATCATATAAATATTTCCGACCGTGACTTCACTTCCAAAAGGAAGCCCGGTGAAACCGTCATAAAGCACGGTCTTGCCGGATTCGGGGAGACCGGCTTTATGGAGCATTTCCCGTATCTGCTGCTGGGTGGCGCCGTCAAACACCGGCGTGGCAATGCGTATGTTTAGCTTGTCGGCAGCCCAGCCCAGGTGGGTTTCCAGTATTTGTCCGACATTCATACGAGAGGGAACGCCCAGCGGATTCAGAAGGATATCGACCGGGGAACCATCAGCCAGATAGGGCATATCTTCAATCGGCACAATGCGGGAGACGACACCTTTGTTACCGTGGCGTCCGGCCATTTTGTCGCCGACGGCCAGTTTGCGGCGAATGGCGATTTTGACTTTAACCAGCTGCTTCACGCCGGGAGGAAGCTCGGCGCCACGCACCACTTTGTCGATTTCGACATTCATCTCGGAGTCTTTCTGTGCCAGCAGATTAGCCGCCTCATTGAGAACATTGTCAACCTTCTTATTGACCGACGCGGAGTCGCAATACCCTTCGGGAGCGAAGGCGGCGTCAAAATCGAATTCCAGCAGTTCATTGGCGTCGTACTTATGACCGGCCCGTATCAGAACGGAATTGTCGGCCAGGGAGCGGACGGTGTTGCTGGTGTGCCCTTCGAGAAGTTCGCCGATTCGCTGGTTGCGGTGCTTGATAATATTCAACCGCAACTTGCCATAATGTTTCTTAATAGCGGCGATTTCATTTTTCTCGGACTTCTTGGCTTCTTCCGTGCGCTCTTTACGAGAGAAGACTTTGGTGTCGATGACAATACCTTTCATCCCCGGCGGCGCCTTCAAAGAGGCATCTTTGACATCGCCTGCCTTCTCCCCGAAAATTGCCCTCAGAAGTCGTTCCTCAGGAGAGAGCTCGGTTTCGCCTTTGGGGGTTACCTTACCGACCAGAATATCGCCGGCTTCGACCTCGGCGCCGACCCGGACAATGCCCCGCTCGTCGAGATTAAGCAGCGCCTCTTCGGAGACATTGGGTATCTCGCGGGTGATTTCTTCGGAACCGCGTTTGGTGTCGCGCACCTGCAGTTCGAACTCTTCGATATGAATCGAGGTGAATATATCATCGCGGATAAGCCGCTCCGAAACTATAATGGCGTCCTCAAAATTGTACCCGCGCCAGGGCATGAAAGCGACCGTTACATTGTATCCCAGAGCCAATTCTCCGGTTTCGGTTCCGGGACCATCGGCAACCACATCGCCCGCTTCAATGATATCCCCTTCCTTGACAATCGGCCGATAGTTAATGCAGGTATCCTGATTGGAGCGACGGAATTTGGTCAGGGGGTACTCGTCATCTTCAAAGAAACCGAGCTCATCCGATTTTGGTTTGGCAACCGGCTTGATGACGACTTTATCAGCGGAAGCATAGACAACGGTACCGCCGCGGTTGGCGGTCACGGCCGAACCGGAGTCAACGGCGACTTTTTTCTCCATACCGGTGCCGATAATCGGCGCCTGGGTAACCAGCAAGGGCACAGCCTGCCGCTGCATATTACTTCCCATAAGGGCGCGGTTGGCGTCATCATGCTCCAGGAAGGGAATCAATGAAGCCGCCACGGAGACAATTTGCTTGGGCGAGACCTCGACAAAGTCGATTTCTTCGCCTCGGACGATAGGATAATCGGAACGGCTGCGGGCTTTGACAAATTCATTGGCAAAGCGGCCATTCTTGTCGAATTCTTCATCAGCCTGGGCGATGATATAACGGTCTTCCTCATCAGCGGTCAGAAATCTGATATCATCGGTGACTTTTCCTTTCTTCACCACCCGGTAGGGGGTCTCCAGGAAACCGTATTTATTGATTCGGGCAAAAGTTGCCATGGAGGCGATTAGACCGATATTAGGACCTTCCGGTGTTTCAATGGGGCAGATGCGGCCATAATGGGTGTGATGGACGTCGCGCACTTCAAAGCCGGCGCGCTCGCGGGTCAAACCGCCGGGACCCAGCGCCGAGAGACGCCGTTTATGGGTCAGTTCCGAAAGGGGATTGGTCTGGTCCATAAACTGCGACAACTGCGAGGAACCGAAGAAGGTATCGATGACGGCCGAAACGGTGCGAGCGTTTATCAGAAGCTGCGGAGTGACCGGCTCGCCGTCCTTAAGAGAGAGCCTCTCCCTTATAGACTTGGCAACGCGGGACAGTCCCACGGAAAAGAGGTTGGCGAGAAGTTCGCCGACGGTGCGGGCGCGACGGTTGCCGAGATGGTCAATGTCATCGACAAAACCGCGGTCGTTGCGCAGGTCGGTTAGATACTTGATAATAGCCACGAAATCTTTGACGTCAAGAACGGTGGTGGTCAGAGGAATATCCAACCCCAATCTCTGGTTTATCATATAGCGGCCGACCTCGCCCAGGTCATATCGCTTGTTATTAAAGAACAGTTTTTCCAGAAGCGCTTCCGCCATTTCCATGGTGGGGGGTTCCCCGGGGCGAAGGAGGGAGTAGATTTTGGTCAAAGCCTCATCGCGGGTTTTCGTGGCGTCCTTCTTGATGGTATTGATTATGACCAGGGCGTCACGCAGGTTCTCGCGCTCGATGTACTTGAATTTTTTAACACCGATTTCCTTCATCTTCTTGAATTCAGAGTCGGTGATAGTATCGCCGGCCGAGATGAGAATTTCCCCGGTCTCTTTGTTGATAATGGATTCGGCGATAATGAGCCCGACAACGGCATCTTCCCGCTTGCCGGCCAGTTCCATAGTGGAAACTTTATAGAAAGATTTGATTAATTCCTCATCGGTAGGGTATCCGACTGCCCGCAGGAGCGTGGTAACCGGCAGTTTTCGACGGGAATCAATATGGACGTACATTATATCATTGATATCGATAACGAATTCGAGCCAGCTGCCGCGATACGGAATGATCCGGGCGGAATAGATAATTTTTCCGTTGGGATGGGTTTCTTCATCGAAGAATACCCCCGGGGAGCGGTGCAATTGGCTGACAATGACACGCTCAGCGCCATTAATAATAAAAGTCCCCCATTTGGTCAGAAGAGGCAGCTCGCCGAGGTAAACATCCTGCTCGACGGCGCTTTCCATCCGCTTTTCTTCCCCCTCGCCGGCCCGGGTGACCAGGCGCAGAGTGGCTTTTAGCGGCGCCGCATAAGTCATATTGCGGTCGCGGCATTCATCAATTGAATACCGGGGCGTGCCCAGCTGGTAATTTACAAACTCCAGAGAAAAATTCTCATTTATGTCCGTGATCGGAAAGACCTCGCTGAATATCTGCTGAAGTCCCTGGTTGCTTCGTTTTTCGGCCGGAGCATCAGCCTGAAGGAAGATTCTGTATGATTCCAGCTGGATATCCAGCAGGTTGGGCATTTCGGCCGCATCATTGATAGTGCCGTAACTTATCCTTTCGACAGTTCTTTTGCGTGCCAAAATTTCCTCCTCTTCAATTTAAAAAATAAAACGACCCGATGAAGAATTCATCAGCAGGGATGACAAAATAGAAATCTCTCTCACGAAGAGATGAATCACTCATCGGCGACTCTGTTTATTCCTGTTACTTTTTTCTCCAGACATCAAAATGTCTAAGGAGCTTGATATTACAGACCATTCGCCGGACTATAACTCGCCGGGTCACCCCGGCGATAACAATCATTTAACAGCCCTCGGGGTCGATTGTTCCCGAAGGGTATCAGCTACTTAATTTCAATAACGGCGCCGACTTCCTGAAGCTTCTCTGCCGCGGCTTTGGCTTCATCCATCGGAATCCCCTCTTTGACTTTCTTGGGGGCGCCATCAACCAGGTCTTTTGCCTCTTTCAAGCCAAGACCGGTTAGTTCACGAACCACTTTGATGACCTGAATCTTCTTATCGCCGGCTGACGACAGAATCAGGTCAAAAGCGGTCTTTTCTTCAGCAGGAGCGGCGCCGCCGCCGGCCGGTGCCGCCGCGGCCGCCACTGGAGCCATCGGTTTTACGCCAAATTTGTCCTGAATCGCTTTGGAAAGCTCTGCCAGGTCCATCGCCGAAAGAGAGGCAATCTTTTCGACAATGTCATTAATCACTGCATTTTCGGAAGCCACAGTTCTATCCTTTCATTTACTTATTGCTGTTCTATCTATTTCTACCGCGCCGTCAGTTTCAAATCAAACGGAAGGGGCGTTCCGTTTAGAAGCATGACTTGCCTGACCGCAAATAAACCCCGATTTTACGCGCTTTTGGTTTTCGCCAGGGCATCTATCGTTCCCAGAAGCTCCTGAAACATGGCATCAAGTGAGCTGACCAGATTGCTGGCCGGAGCTTCGATGGCCGAAAGAACCATCGAAAGAAGCATCTCTCGCGACGGCAACTCAGCCAGACGAACGATCTCTTTACCGCTGAAAAATTGCTTATCCACGACAAAGGCTTTTATGACCGGCCGTTCCTTCTCTTTAAAGGAGTTGTAAAGGATTTTTGCCGGCACCGAGGGGTCATCAAAGCCGAAAGCCAACGCCGTCTGACCCGCCAGGTGGTTATTAATACTTTCGTGGCCGGTTTCTTTGGCGGCGATTCTTATCAGCGTATTCTTGGCGACCAAGTATTTGATCCGGTTTTCCCGAAGATTCTTTCGCAACCGGGTAATATCCTCGACATTGAACCCGGCATAATCGGTCACGAATACGGATTTCGAGTCCTGCAAGAGCTGCTTCATCTCGGTTACAGATTCCATTTTGTCCGGTTTAGGCATATTCACTCCAATCATTTCTTCATGTCTGCGACCAGAGACTGATAGTCGAGCTTAATGCCGATTCCCATGGTCGATGAAACAGATAACGCTTTAAGATATTGCCCCTTGGCTGAGGCCGGTTTGGCGCGCATAAGGGCGTCAACAAAAGTCTTGATATTTTCGGCGATAGCCTCTTCGGAAAAAGAGACTTTTCCCACGGCGGCGGCGACATTTGCCTGACGGTCCACCCGGTATTCAATTCTACCGGCTTTCAGTTCGCGCACGGTTCGCCCGATGTCCAGGGTAACCGTGCCGGCTTTTGGATTCGGCATCAAGCCCCGCGTGCCTAATATTTTCCCCAGCTTACCGATTACCTTCATCATATCCGGGGTAGCGACGGCGACATCAAAATCGAGCCAACCGCCCTGGATTTTTGCCACCAGGTCATCGGAGCCGACATAATCAGCGCCCGCTTCTTTCGCTTCGGTTTCTTTCTCCCCCACGGCAAAAACCAGCACGCGGACTTTCTTTCCGGTGCCGTGCGGGAGAGCCACGGTGCCGCGAACCAACTGGTCGGCATGCTTGGGGTCAACGCCCAGACGCGCCGCAACCTCGATTGATTCATCGAATTTGGTGTGGCTATTCTCCTTGAGAATCTTAACAGCCTCCTGAAGCGGATACTGTTTGGTGGGGTCGACTTTCTCCCGGAGAGATTTGTAACGTTTTGAATGCTTCATATACTCCTATTCTCCCTCCTTCGGTTTCTGGAACCGACGAGGTCTTAACGAACCTGCCTTTGGGGCAGTATTATAAAACTCAACCTTCTACTTCAATACCCATGGAGCGGGCGGTGCCGGCCACCATGGACATGGCAGTCTCGAGGGTGGCGGCGTTTAAATCCACCATTTTCAGCTGGGCGATTTCGCGCACCTGCTGCAGGGAAACTTTTCCGACTTTATTACGGTTCGGCTCGCCCGAGCCCTTCTGCAGTCCGGCCGCTTTCACCAAAAGCACCGATGCCGGCGGGGTCTTGGTCACGAAACTGAATGATTTGTCGGTATATACAGTAATAACCACGGGAGTGGTAATGCCGCCCAGATGCTGAGTCTGCGCATTGAAGGCTTTGCAGAACTCCATAATATTAACCCCGTGCTGACCGAGAGCGGGACCGACCGGGGGCGCCGGATTGGCGTTACCTGCCGGTATCTGCAACTTTATTACGGTTTGTACTTTCTTAGCCAATTTACTATCTCCAGAATAACTGTTATTTCTGCTTGACCGATTCCACCTGAAGGTAATCGAGCTCCACGGGCGTAGGACGACCAAAAATAGAGACCATAACTTTAATTTTTTTCCGCTCCATATTGATTTCGCTGACAAATCCGGAGAAATCGGCAAAGGGGCCATCGATAACTTTCACGGCATCGCCCGCCTGATACGGCACATCAGATACCTCGGCGGTGCGGGAGCGATCAATCTGGCCGATAATCCGCTCCACCTCATCTTCTTTGAGGGGATGCGGCTTACCGGCGGCGCCGACAAAGTTGGTGACGCTGGGTGTCGATACCACCAGATTCTGGGTCTCCCGATTCAATTCCATCTCGACCAGAATATAACTGGGGAGGAATTTCTTGGTAGATGTGGACCGCTTGCCCTGTTTCATCTCCGTTACCTGTTCGGTCGGAATGAGAATGCGGCCGAACATCTCTTTTAATCCGGAGTTTTCCACGGCAGACTCAAGATATCTCTTTGCCTTCTGCTCATGTCCGGAATAGGTATGAACCACATACCAGCGCAAAGCCATAGATTCAGTTTCCTTATCCAAAAATCGCTTTCGTCGCCAGCGTCAGGAGACGGTCAACAATGCCAATGAACACCGAAATTATTACCGTCACCACTATCGTAACTATGGTGGAACCGATAAGTTCCTGGCGGGTGGGCCAGGTTACTTTGGTCAACTCCGCCCGAACTTCCTTGAAGAACCTGACAATCTTCTCTAACATCGTTTACCTTCATTTCAGCAGGCCAGGAGGGATTCGAACCCCCAGCTTCCGGTTTTGGAGACCGGCGCTCTAGCCGTTGGAGCTACTGGCCTGAAATTTATATATGTCCCTACCTCGTCTCTTTGTGCATGGTATGCTTGTTGCAGAAAGGGCAGTATTTTTTGTATTCGACCCGTTCCGGATGCGTTCTTTTATTTTTGGTCAAATTGTAATTGCGTCTTTTGCAATCGTTGCAGGACAAGGTAATCTGTTCTCTTGGCATATTAATAGACTCGCTTCAAAAATTACTCAATAATTTCGGTGACGACGCCGGCGCCGACAGTGCGTCCGCCCTCGCGAACCGCAAACCGCAACTCCTTCTCCATCGCGATCGGCGTGATTAACTCCACATCCATCTGGATGTTGTCCCCAGGCATCACCATCTCGACACCCGACGGCAACTGGATCGAACCCGTTACATCCGTCGTCCGAAAATAAAACTGCGGACGATATCCATTGAAAAACGGCGTGTGACGACCCCCCTCTTCCTTACTCAATACATATACCTCCGCCTTAAACTTCCGATGCGGCGTGATCGAACCGGGCTTCGCCAAAACCATCCCCCGCTCCAACTCCTCCTTGTCGATACCGCGCAACAACAAACCCACATTGTCACCAGCCTCACCCGTGTCCATAATCTTACGAAACATCTCAACCCCCGTGCATACCGTCTTGCGCGTCTCCTTTATCCCCACCCGCTCCAACTCGTCACCTATCTTCACCACCCCGCGCTCAATTCGACCCGTCCCTACCGTCCCACGACCCGTTATCGAAAAAACATCCTCAACCGGCATCAAAAACGGCTTGTCCTTCTCCCGCTTCGGCTCCGGTATGTAATCATCCAAGGCCTTCAATAAATCATATATACACTTAAAACTGGGATCATCCTTTACCTCCGAATTCGCCCCCGCCATCATCGCCTGCAAAGCGCTCCCACGAATCACCGGTATCTCATCCCCAGGAAACTGATACTTCGTCAGTAAATCCCGTACCTCCAACTCCACCAAATCCAATAACTCCGGATCATCTACCATATCTACCTTGTTCATAAATACCACGATATACGGAACCCCCACCTGACGAGCCAATAAAATATGCTCCCGCGTCTGCGGCATCGGACCATCCGACGCGCTCACCACCAATACCGCCCCATCCATCTGGGCCGCACCCGTAATCATGTTCTTTACATAATCGGCATGTCCCGGACAGTCAACATGAGCATAATGACGCTTCTCCGTCTCATACTCCACATGCGCCGTCGCGATCGTTATCCCCCGCTCCCGCTCCTCCGGAGCATTGTCAATCGAATCAAACGTCCGAACACTCGACAAACCCCGACGACTCAAAACCATCGTCATCGCCGCCGTCAACGTCGTCTTACCATGATCCACATGACCAATCGTACCTACATTAACATGCGGCTTCGTCCGTACAAATTTCTCCTTCGCCATAGGTGCGAACACCCTCCAAAAAAAATATTTTCACAAGCCCAAGACCAGGATTGAACTGGTGACCTCGTCCTTACCAAGGACGTGCTCTACCAACTGAGCTACTTGGGCCTTAGATTTCCTTTTTAACAAAAAAAGGCGTACCTCGCCAAATAAGCGAGCCCTAAATATATATCCCCCAACAACCCTGTCAAGAATTATTTTCGCCCGCTTTGGCATCTGACAGTTCTCCCATTAGATACAGGATGGGGAGAATCCCTCACCCGTGAAATCGCCTAACTCCATATATGTCGTCAAGTTATGCGCAAACTTGAGCGGCTTGCTCAAAAAATGTACAATTTTCTTTGGAGAGCGAATCAGTGATGCCCCGGGCAAATAGACAATTAAGCCCATAAAAAAAGCGGGAGACGGGGCTCGAACCCGCGACCAACAGCTTGGAAGGCTGTGACTCTAGCCAACTGAGTTACTCCCGCGGTGGCAAATTTACACCGGAATTTTAGTGGCATATCCGGTAGAGCGGGCGCAAATTTACATTATTAGCGCCGGCTTGGCAAGCGATTTTTCGGTCTGGAGACCTCTACTCTATCAGGAAACTTGCCTGAACAGTGCAAACAATCTCCTTTTCTATAGAGGTTACGTCATTGACGCCGTAATCGGAAACTTCCTGAGAGTTGCGAGGGCGAATCTGAAAAACGCCGACGCGCGCCGAGGTTGGGGCGCCGATTTTCCTTCCGGTTGATTCCGCCAACTCCCGGGCGCGGAGCTGGGCATTTTCTGTCGCCGCTTTAATCATTTCGATTTTGACTTCATCTGTCTTGGTACAGATAAAGCGAGGAGTCTGGGAAACGAACTCGACCCCTTTTTCTATTAGGGAAGCGGCATTAACAGATAACGATTTAATCCTCTCGATATCTGAAGACTGGACTTTGATGGTACTGACCAGGTAGTAGGTGACGGCCCCCGTTTCCCTATCCTGGTATCGATTCATCTGCACGGCGCCAATATCATAATCTTTTTCGCCAAATCCGGCGTTCGCCATAAAGGCGCGCGTTTCCGAAAGACCCTTTTCGATTTTGGCATAGGCATTTTCAAGAGCTGCTGCCGAGGACTGAATCTTTCCTTCCCATAGCGCAAAATCAGATGTTATCGGTTTTGACGCTGCGCCGGTGACAGAGATGGTGCGGCCAAATCCTTTGACCGTGACTAATGCCGATTTTGCGACAAAGGCGCAGACAATAAGCGCAATCCCAAGCATCAATGCCGCCGCAATTGTCTCACCGCCGCCCGGTCGTTTCTCTGTGTTCATAGTTCTCCCCTTTCTTTTGAGCCCGGTTAAAACGGAGTTATTCTTTAAAATCGGTTTTCCGATAATCGACCACCGGCAGTTTGCCCCAATGGAGTTTGCGCCGGAGTATATCATAAAAGGAGTTCTCTTTAAAGCGGACCAGTTTGGCAAAATGTTCGGCGCGGGTGATTCTGACAGTGCCGGTGGGGCTGAATTCACTGGCTACTTGCCCGTCGATGGTCAACATGGCGTTGCCATGCTCGGAGCGAAGGCGGATTTCCAGCGCGACATCGGGAGGAAACACCAGAGGACGGCTGGTCAGGGAAAAGGGGGAAATAGGCGATACGATTATCGCCCTCATGGTTGGACTTAGAATAGGTCCGCCCACGGCGAGAGAATAGGCGGTGGAGCCGGTCGGAGTGGAAATAATAAGCCCATCCCCGGTATAAGACGAAATATATTCACCATCAGCATAAAGGCTGAGATTGATGACGCGGCTGATATTCCCTTTATCGATGACGACATCGTTTAAGGCATAGGGGCTCTGCGGCTGGTTGTCGTTGATGACCTCGGTCTTGAGAACCATCCGGTCCTCAATTTTATAGTCGCCGCGGGCAATGCGGTCGAGCGCTTCGGACATCCGGTCGGCGGTAATCTGAGTCAAGAACCCGAGCGAGCCGAGATTGATTCCCAGAATCGGAAGGGAATTATGTCCCAGGGTTCTGACGGAGGCAAGGATGGTGCCATCGCCCCCCATGGAAATAATAATATCGGCGCAGCGGGAAAGTTCGCTGCGAGGACAGGTGTCAACATTTATTTTGATATCGCCGGCGATGTCATCACAGAGGCAGACTTCATGCTTGTTTTTGAGGCACCAATTGATGGCGGCGACAACGGTGTCGTTGGCATCGGGGCGCTGCAAATTGGCGATTATGGCGAAGCGCATATTATTTGAAGAGATGTTTTTGTTGCACGCCATTGCCCGCGGCGCGGGCCGGAAGCTCGGCGGCTGCGCCTTTGCGGAAAGTTATCTTTTGCAGGAAGGTCCGCCGCGGCGACTGGAATTTTCGAACAAATTCAGCCACGGCGTCGGCTGTGAGTCCGATATCTTCCAGCAAAATTTTCCTATTGCCGTGGTGGATGAACTCGTCCGGAATGGCGAATGACTCAAAGCGACCCCGGAAACCGCGCGTCGCCAGATAGCCGCCGACCGCCTGACCGAGCCCGCCGCCGGCAGCCGCCTCTTCAACCGTAATAATATTGCGGTATGTATCGAGGCAGTATTCAAGGGTATCATAATCGAGCGGTTTGACAAACCGGGCATTGATGATTGCCAGTTCCTTTTCCTCCTTGAGTATTTCGGCGACCTCACGGGCAATGGTTACCATGGTGCCATACGCAATTAAGACCGTATCGCCGGAGGTTTGGATTTTTTCCCATCGCCCCCACTCAATATCTTCAATGATATTTGTCATCGGTTTAGGCACGGATGCGCGAGGGTAGCGAATGGCGCAGGGTCCCTCAAGATTCCTCTTTAAGGCCAAGAAAAGCATGGAGCGGAATTCATCACCATCTTTAGGCGCCATGATGGTCATCTTTGGCACGGCTGAGAGGTAGGCGATATCGAAGCATCCATGGTGAGTGGGGCCATCCTCGCCGACCAGACCGGCGCGGTCGATGCAAAAGACGACCGGAAGTTTCTGCAGGGCGATATCATGAATGACCTGGTCGTAGGCTCTCTGGAGGAAGGTAGAATATATGGCGACAAACGGTCGGGAGCCGCTGGCGGCAAGGCCGGCGGCAAAACAGCTGGCGTGGGCTTCGGCGATGCCGACATCATAGAACCGCTCCGGGAATTTTTCGGCGAATTTGGAAAGCCCGGTCCCGGAGGTCATGGCGGCGGTGACGGCTATTACTCTTTTGTCAGCCGCTGCCAGTTCCAGCATGGTCTCGCCGAAGACAGTGGTGTACTGCGGGAGTCCGGCTGTTGGATTGGCCTTGCCGGTAATCTTGTCGAAGGCGCCTACTCCATGATATTTCATCGCATCGGCCTCGGCCGGCGGGTATCCTTTCCCTTTGACAGTGGCGATATGAAGCATTTTGGGACCGGAGAGGTCTTTAATCTGATTGATAGTCTTGATAAGAAGGGGCAGGTCATGACCGTCAATCGGTCCAAAATATCTGAAACCGAGTTTGTCAAAGAGATATCCCGGCACAAAGAGCCCTTTTATGGAATCTTCCAAGTTGGAAACAATAGTACGGATTTTGTCGCGCCGTTTGAATTTCCCGGTCAGTTCCCAGACTTCATTGCGGAGTTTATTGAATCTCTGGTCTGCCATGATGTTGGTCAAGTATTTCGAGATCGCCCCGACGTTTTTGGAGATAGACATATTATTGTCGTTGAGAATTACCAGGAGGTTCTTTTTGGAGGCTCCGGCATTATTGAGCCCCTCGTATGCGAGTCCTCCGGTCAGGGCGCCATCACCGACCACCGCCACAACCTGATAATTCTCCCCCAGATTATCGCGGGAGGCAGCAAATCCGAGAGCCGCGGAGATAGCGGTCGAGGCATGTCCGGCGCCAAAGGGGTCGGCGGGGGATTCTTCGCGCTTGGGAAAACCGGCTAAGCCGTTATACTGACGAAGCGTTCTGAGTCGGTCCCGGCGGCCGGTCAGCATTTTGTGCACGTAGCATTGATGCCCTACATCCCAGATAATCTTGTCTTCGGGAATCTTGAAGCAATGGTGCAAAGCCAGGGTCAGTTCGACCGCGCCCAGATTGGAAGCGAGATGTCCGCCCGTCTCCGCCACTACGGAGATAATCTCCTGGCGAATTTCTTCCGCCAGTTCAACCAGGGTTGTCTCATCGAGTTGACTGATATCCGAAGAATCTTTGATTTTATCCAAGAGACCCATTTTCAACTTTCTCTCTGTCCTATGTAACGGGCAATGAAGGCAAAGTGATTGTCTTTAAGCGGTAATTCTTCGCTTATGGCGATGGCCTCGTCAATCAGCCGGTCGGCATCAAGGCGGGCTTTTTCCATCCCCACCGTTCCCGGATAGGTCGCTTTCTTATTCTTACAATCGCTGCCGATATTCTTTCCCAATTTTCTCTGGTCGCCTTCGACGTCCAGGATATCATCAATAATCTGAAAAGCGAGTCCGACTCTTTCGCCATATTGTGTCAGTTTCACCAGTGATTCTTCACTTATACCTGCGAGAATGCCGCCAATGCGGAGCGAGCCGCGTATGAGAGAACCGGTCTTGTGGGTATGAATGTAACTTATCTGCTCGAAGGAGATATCTTTGCCCTCGGCTTCGACATCAGCCATCTGTCCTCCCAGCATGCCGAAGGTGCCAATCGCTTCCGCCAGCTCACTTACCACCCGCGGATTTCCGGTCTGGGCAAGAAGCTGGAAGGCGAGGTCATGCAGGGCGTCACCGGCAAGTACGGCGGTGGCCTCATCAAATTTGCGATGCAAAGTCGGCATTCCCCGGCGGAGGTCATCATCATCCATACAGGGGAGGTCATCATGTATCAAAGAATAGGTATGAACGAACTCTATGGCGCAGGCGGCGGGATTGATAATCTCTTCGTTGCGACCGCCAAAAGACTCATATGCCATCAATGCCAGAATGGGGCGAATCCTCTTGCCGCCGGCAAGAACGGAATACCGGAGCGCCTGATGGAGTTTCTGCGGATACAGTTTTTCGGAGGGCAGATAATGGTCAAGCAGTTGGTCAATCCGGCGCCGTTTCTGCTCCAGATAATCCATGCCTATGGAAGCCGGCTCAGTCTTCATTATCATCACCGGTCGAGTTTCCCGGGGAGGGCTCGGTCTCAAAGGAGACTTCGGTCAGAGAATTGTCTATCTTTTTCAGAGCCACAATTTTCTTTTCGGCTTCGGCCAGTTTGCCGGTGCAGAAGGCGGCGATTTCCATCCCTTCGGTATAAAGGGCAATCGCTTCCTCCAGGGTGGAATCGCCCGATTCCAGCTTAGCGGTAATCTCCTCAAGACGGGAGAGAGCGGTTTCAAAGTCCTTGAATTTTTTTCTGGAAGTCATAAGAGAGTCACTTGATTTCTTTTATCTGAGCCACCGCGGAGCCATCCTTCAATACTGTCTCGACCAGCCCATCAATTTTCAATCCCTCTATAGATTTCACCGGAATTCCTGACGGCACATTCTTTATTACGGCGTACCCCCGACTCAGAATTGCCAGCGGTGACAGCGATTCCAGCCGGGACAGAAGCAAAGATAAACGATTTTTCTCTTTTTCCAACAGTAATTTTCCCGCTCCTTCCAGATGTTTGCGGAGGAAATCGAGCGATTGTTCTTTTTCTCTAATCATACTTTCCGGGCGGACAAAAACGGGGCGGCTAATCAGCTGGGCGAGTCGTTCCCGTCGGGATAAAGTCATTTCCGATAAAAGACGCCGCAGGGCAATCAGGCTATCGGTCAGGAAGCGGAGGAATTCTTTCTTATCCCAAATGACCAGCTCCGCCGCGGCGGAAGGAGTCGGCGCCCGCAGGTCGGCGACCAGGTCGGAGAGGGTGATATCGATTTCATGCCCTACGGCGGAGACGACCGGCTTTTTTGATGCGGCAATGGCTCGCACCAGCGATTCATCATTAAACGCCCAGAGGTCTTCCAGGGAACCGCCGCCGCGGCCGACGATGACGATGTCAATATCGTCGCGGCTGTTGAAATATTCGATTCCGGCAATGAGGGTCTGCGGCGCGCCCTCGCCCTGAACCTGAGCCGGATAAATAACCAGCTGAACGGCATCATTGCGGCGCCGGGCGATTTGGATAATATCGCGGATGGCGGCGCCGGTCGGCGAGGTCACGATTCCCACTTTCAGCGGATATTCCGGCAGCGGTTTTTTGCGGGAGGGCTCAAAGAGTCCTTCCTTCTGCAATCTTTCGTATAATTGCCGGAATGCCACCTCCAGTTCACCGACACCGACAGGGACTATTTTTCGGGCATTGAGCTGATAGGAACCGCCTTTTTCATAGACGGTAATGTCGCCGAAGACACGGACTTTCATGCCGTCTTCCGGCTCGAATTTCAGATACTGTCCGGCTGACCGCCAGATAGTTACTTTGAGAGCGGCGTTCTCGTCTTTCAATGAAAGATAGCGATGCCCTGAAGAATGATGCAGATAATTGGAGATTTCCCCTTCCACCCAGATTGAGGGGAAGGTTTCCTCGAGAGTGTATCTTATCGCCCGCGTGATGGCGGTGACGGTGAAAATCTTTTCTTCGGTTGAGGGCATAAATTCAAATTTATATCTTTTAGTTTACAAGACAATCCTGAAATTGTGCCGGTCAATTGGCGGCGGGGTGATATGTCCGATGAATTTTCTCCGCCAGCCCTTTTGGCAGCCCTTTGACGGCGAGAAGGTCGGTCAGAGAGGCATCTTTGATACCTTTGACGGAGCCGAACTGCTTGAGAAGCAGGTCTCTTCGTTTCGGTCCGATTCCTTCCAGGGCATCGAGAGCCGATTTAATGGTCCGCCGCGAGCGAACGTGGCGGTTGTATTCAACGGCAAAGCGATGCGCCTCATCGCGAAGGCGCTTGAGAAGCGCCAGCCCGGGAGAAGATTTCGGGATGGTCAAAGGCTCAGAATTGCCCGGCAGATAGACCTCCTCCAGCCGCTTTGCCAGCCCCAGAATCTGCTGGTGGGTGAAACCGAGCGACGCCAGTTCTTTGAGGACGGAATTCAGTTGCCCTTTGCCGCCATCAACGACCAGCAGGTCCGGCGGTTCTTTCTTCTCCTGTTTCAGACGATAGAAATATCGCCCCACTACTTCCCGCATCATGGCGAAGTCATCCTGCCCTTTGATTTCCTTTATTTTGAAATGACGGTATTCCGACTTGCGAGGTTTGCCGTTATCGAAATAGACCAGGGAGCCGACGGCATCAGTGGCGCCGGTGTTGGAGATATCGACACAGGCAATGGTGCGGGGGGAGTGCTCCATACGCAGGTCGCTTTTCAAGGCTTGCACCGCGCCGGAGAGCCGCTCTTTGAACGCCTTCTTTTGAATAAGGAGCTCATCCAGAAGGAGCCGCGCGTTTGCCGCCGCCATATCGACCAGACGAAGTTTCTCTCCTTTCAGAGGAGTATGCACGGTCACTTTTTTCTCTCTCACTTCGGAGAGCCAGCGGGCTATTAAAGGGGCGTCGGGAATCGTCAGCGGGAGATAGATATTGTCGGGAAGATTCGGTTGATTGTTATAGTACTGACGAACGAAGCTGGAGAGAACCTCCTCATCGGTTTCTTCCGCTTCTGACGCCAGCTGAAAGTCCTGGCGGCCTATAAGAATCCCCTCCCTTATCTGAAGAACCACCGCAACCGTATCGGAGGCTTCGCGGGCAAAGGCGATAATGTCACGGTCAATGACCACTCCGGCGTCGACTTTCTGCTTCTGGCGGACCGATTCCAGCGCCGTAATCTGGTCGCGGACTCTCCCCGCTTCCTCGAATTTCATTCGGCGCGAATGCGATTCCATCTGTCTTTTCAATTCTGAAATGAGAGTCTCGCTTTTCCCGGAGAGATACATAAGCACCGATTCCACCTGCTGGCGATACTCCTTTTCGGTCTGTAATCCTTCACAGGGACCGCCGCAGCGACCTATATGATAATCAAGGCAGACTTTCTGGAGCTTTCCTGAAGGATGCGGGATGGTAAGATTACAGGAACGAATCCGGAAAAGATTGCTGAGAAATTTGATAGTCTTACGCATTCCTTTGGCGCTGGTAAAAGGTCCAAAATAGCGGGCTCCGTCCTTTGCCAGCCTCCGCACTACCAGAATTCGCGGAAAAGGCTCATTGACCGTCACTTTGATATATGGAAAATGCTTGTCATCCTTGAGATTTACGTTGTAGCGGGGTTTGTGCTCTTTGACCAGATTCGCTTCCAATATCATCGCCTCGATTTCCGAATCGGTCACAAGCAGGTCAAAATCATCAATGACCGAGACCAAGCGGGCTGTTTTCGTGTCGTGCCGCTGTCCCGCTTGAAAATAAGTCCGCACCCGGTTGCGCAGACTTTTCGCCTTGCCGATATAGATGATTTTTCGCTCCTTATCACGAAAGAGATAAACCCCGGGAGCGTCGGGCAGATTCTTGAGTTTAAGATTTAAATTATCGTCTTTCATATTCTTTTTACGCTGAAAGCAAGTCGGGCGGCAACTTCCCCATGCCCCGCAAATCAGTAGAGAATTCTTCTCGCCCCGGCATATCGCCGTCGCCAGTACTCATCATCAAAGCGGGAAATCATAATGCCGGTCGATTCCGAGGCATGAATGAATTCGCCGTAATCTATAAAAATTCCGACATGCGAGATCTGCCGGCCGTCGATTTTGAAAAAGACCAGGTCGCCAAATTGCAGTCTGTCCCGATTGACACTGCGACCGGTTCGAAACTGCTCTTCGGAAGAACGGGGCAATTCGGTGCCGTTAAATTTGCGAAAGACTTCCATCGTGAATCGGCTGCAGTCGAGTCCCCGGTCATGGCGTGTCGCCGGTTTGTAGGGCCGCCCCAGATACCATTGAATTACTCGCCCCAGCTCAATCAAATCGGCGGAACGGAGGGATGGCATCCGATTTTTTTCGCGCCATTGCCGGTAGGAATCTTCCTCTGTTACGACGGTAGTGTCGGCCGATTCCCGGGGTGGCAGCTCCCCGACCCGATAGCGAGGATTGGGGCGGCAGGATGCCGCGACAATTATGAGCGCAAGTAACAGCAGGAGCGGTTTCATCAAATCAACCTCGGATAGCTTATTCCAAATCTCTTCTTATAATATAACCGGCTGGCTGCCATCAAGACAAGAATGAAAACCAGATAACCAGGGAAATACCATCCGGCAAGGACGCTGACAAGCAGGACAGGGAACTTGCAACTAAAGAGGAGAAAGGCGCGATTTCGGAATATCAGCGTCATCAGGTAGAGCGCCAGGGCGGCCAACGTAACGACCGCCAGCGGATAGATTTCAAAGGCGAACATCAATCCAGCGGCGAGCGTCACCAAAGCGGAAGAAATTGCCAGAAGGGCACTGTCGCTCATGAACTGGGCGGCGGTCTGCTTGCGAGCGGCGGCGTCACCGGGCCGGTCTGGTATTATGGTTAATAGGAATGTCGCCCCGACGACCAGACTGAAATAGACAGCCAGAGCGATTAGGCGCGACTTAGCGGTGATAATGTCATAAGTGAGCGAAAGTGGCAGAGCCAAACCGTAACCGACCATATTTGCCAGGAGACCGGCGACCGGTCGGTCTTTGAAACGAAGCGGCGGCGCCGAATAGAAGAAACCAAATACAAAGACAATTCCGACCAGGAGCGCGAAAACTGCCTCGACAAATAGTGAAATGATAAAAGCCAGGATTGAGACGGAAAGGTAAGCGGCAATTATCTCCCGATGGCTGATGAATCCCTTTTGCAGAAAGCCGAGTTTCCGGTTAATCAAGTCGGTCTGGTAATCGAAATATTGATTGATATAATAGATGCCAGCGGTCATTAAGGAGACGGAGATAAGTTTCGCGAATGCGCTTGGAGGCAGTGGTTCTCCGGGAGAGATTGTATGATATGTCAAAAGGAAGATGGACCAGACCGGCAGGAGAAGCATCGGACGGGCGGCGAAGATGAAGTCAATGACCTTCATCGCCATCCCCAACTATCCATAGATAAGATATTTTAGAATCAGATAAAGCGCCGGGGCGGCAAAGAGGAGCGAATCAAAACGGTCGAGTATCCCGCCATGACCGGGAATGATGCCGGATGAATCTTTGATGCCCAGAGAGCGTTTCCAGATAGATTCCACCAGATCGCCCAGCTGCCCGACAAACGATATGATAACACCGGTGAAGAGAAGCAGCACCATTATGATATCGGAGAGTCTCCAGAACCCAAGAATCATTCCTACTATGAGCCCTCCAAACAGACCGCCGAGGAATCCTTCGACCGTCTTGCCGGGGGATATATGGGGCGCCAATTTCCTATGTCCCATACTCTTGCCGACCCACATGGCGATGGTATCGGACAGCCAGATGGTGCCGAATAGAAAGAGAAGCCAGTCTCCCCCTTTGGGCGGCATTATATAATGAAGGTGATAAACGAAAGGATAGAGAAAACCGATATAAGCGACTCCCCAGGTGAGCGTGGTCAGTCGCGCGAAGAGATTCAGGGGACGGTCACTTTCGGCGGCGCTTATCATGCCGGCGGTCAGAAAGAATATGACAAAGAGAGTCAATGACGCCGTGATAGAAGCCAGCATGGAAACCGTTACCATTCCGGCGGTAGAGACCAGAGCCACCCAGAAAAGAGCGCTGGAGGGCTTAAAGCGGCTGTTTATCAGGAACTCAATAATACCAATGGTTGAGAGAAGCAACACCAGCCCCATAAGCCATCCGCCCCCCAGATAACCAATAGCAATAATTAAGGGTCCGAAGATAACAGCAACGATGATACGGGTGATAAGATTGGCGCTCATACTGGTTTCAGATTTTCCCGAATCGTCTTTCGCGTCCCTGATAGTCAATGATAGCCGCAAAAAGCTCCTTGCGGCCAAAATCGGGCCAGAGGACATCGGTTATATATAGTTCCGTATAGCTGGTTTGCCAGAGAAGAAAATTTGACAGGCGCTTTTCTCCGGAAGTCCGGACGAGCAGGTCGGGGTCGGGAAGTCCGGCCGTGTACAAATAATTGGCGAAAAGTTCTTCATTAATATCGATAGGATTTATAAGTCCCGATTTGACCGAAGAGGCAATCGCTTTAACGGCGTCTATGATTTCGGAACGTCCGCCATAGTTGAGGGCAAGATTCAGCACCATGCCGGTATTCTTTTTGGTCTTGGCGGTAGCCACCGCCAGCACCCGCCTGCGGGTGGGCGATAAACCTTCAATTCGCCCCGTAGTTATCAGGCGGACATTGTTGCGATTTAACTCATCTACTTCTCTTTTGGTGGTGCGGGTCAAAAGTCGCATAATGGCAGTGACTTCTTCTCTCGGTCTTTTCCAGTTTTCGACGGAGAAAGTATAGAGAGTTAAATATTTGACTCCGACTTCGGCAGCCGCCTTGACGACTTCCCGCACCGCCTCCACGCCGGCTTCATGCCCGGCTGTTCGGGGAAGATTCCGCTTTTTCGCCCAGCGTCCGTTGCCGTCCATAATAATGGCGATATGGAGAGGTACAGATTTGGGGTCAATCTTGCTTCTCAGATTGTCGGCGTCGCTCGACATACACTCCATTATAGATGGCAACCTGTTGCGGGGCAAGAAAATTATCTTGTGCCTCGACGGTAATCATAAAATTCATAAATAATCTTATAATAGAAATTCTGAATCAGTCCTTCCCGGGCAGCGTTTATCTGCATCCGGTCGAGCACCTGGAAATTTTCAAAAGCTCCGAATTTAAACACCTCCGAATATCTCTGGTATCCTTTCTTCTCATAGTAATATAACACCAGATGAGAAAGACGATAGCTGTTCCGCTCGAAAGTCATCAGCCCGCTGGGCAGTTGCATCCTTTTTTCTATTGCCGGCTCAAAACCGATTGCCAGTGTTCCGGCGCCGGTGTCGTTGGGGTAGAAGTTGTATTGGTATTCCACACCTCGGGGGTATTCGAAATCGAAGATTTCAGGCGGAGTATTAGTTGCTTCAGCAGTTGAATCGACGATTTCAATTGCGGTAACAGAATCTCCGGCAAAAGTCAGCCGGAAGCCGGCAGTATCGGCGCTGACAAACGCCCCCCGAGAGTCAAGATGAACATAAATGGAGCGAACGGACACCTCGAAGTCGGTATTGGCTCGGAATATATAAGTGTCGCGGTGCGTTGAATCGACCTTCTGCAAATAATAATCATATACGGCGGTGTCGTTCTGAGCCGTCGCCTCCTGCGGCGCGGCAAGCCCTAGCAGGCATACAATCGAAAATATCGGGTGGCGCAGGTTCGGCATATCTCCCATGGGTCATTTTTCAATGGCTATTCCATTATACATAAATTGAGCCGCAATTTGAAGCAGATATTGGGCGCAGCAATTGTGTTGACCGACAAATATTGAAATATAGGATAGAATCTTTTTGAGAAAAAGGCGGGATTAGATATATTGTCGGGCATGAATGCGATGCTTTTGACCATGATACTTCTGTCGCCGATAGTCTCAAAGAATCCGGTAGAGCAGGATACATTGGCGACTTTCAATATTCATATTGCGGCGGGGGTGCGAACCGCCAATGATATTGTCAAGTCGGCTCCAGAATTCGGCGCCAAAATAGAGTATCTGCTGGTCCACCCTCTGGTGCTGCGGACATCGGTCGATTATGGTTTTTCCTCGGTCAAGAACAGCCGCTATCCGCTGGGTGACCGGCGCTCTTTTGATATCGCCGCTGAGGCTTTTATTTACCGGGGAAGAAAAAAAATAACCGCCTATCTGGGGGCAGGGGCAGTTTACTCGGTCAACAGTTTCAAAGCCGAAGGCAGATATATGGATACCATATTCACGGTGACGGATACCATTGTCCGCAGTATATCGAGAATTGAGATAGAGGACAAATACGGGTACCGCTTTATGCTTGGCATCCGTATTCAGGAAAAGTATTCTTTTGAGCTGGGGTATCAGGAAATCCGCCCCAACTTTCTTTTGTACAGCCCTCAGGATAATGACCGGTATAATATCTTTTATCGACCGAGCAAACTCTCTACCTTAAGAATTACCCTGGGATATATTTTCTCCCCTTAGATATCTATCAAGGAAGCGGCTACTAAAGGCGCTGAAGGAGCCGTTTTCAATGCTGGCGCGGATATCTCTCATCAATTTTTGATAGAAATAAGTTGAATGATAGCTGGCGAGAATCAGGGCGGTGATTTCGCGCTGGTTGTAAAGATGACGGATATAGGCACGACTGTATCGTCGGCATACTTTGCAGTCGCAGTTGGGGTCAAGGGGGCGCTCATCATCAGCGCAATCGGCGTTCCTGAAGACCAGGGGACCCTCGGATGTAAAAACCATTCCGGTGCGGGCGTTGCGGGTCGGCAGAACGCAATCAAACATATCGATTCCATAAGAAACCGCGGTCAGGATATCCTCGGGGTAGCCGACCCCCATAAGATAGCGAGGTTTGTCCCCCGGAAGATATTCAATCGTCAGCGGCAGCATCTCTTCCCGCTCCTCTTTTGATTCGCCGACCGCTAATCCTCCGATGGCGTACCCGGGAAAATCGAGTGAGACAATCTGCTCCGCCGAAAGTTTTCGCAATGATTCATAAACAGAGCCCTGGACAATGCCAAAGAGCGATGATTTGACCTCCACCAAGTTGCATAACTCCAGATAACGACAAAGACCCCGCTTTGCCCAGGAATATGTTCGGTGCACTCCGCTTTCGGCTGTCCTGATATCGGTGGGATAGGGCACACACTGGTCAAAGGACATCATAATATCGGCTCCCAGAGCCATCTGGATATCGATGACCTTTTCGGGCGTGAAACGATGCTCGGAGCCATCAAGGTGGGAGCGAAAGGTGACCCCGTCATCATCAATTATGGATAGTTCCTGTAAGGAGAAGATCTGGTAACCTCCGGAATCAGTCAGAGTCGGTCTGTTCCAGCTATTGAATCTCGCCAGTCCGCCTATCTGTTGAATCAGTTTTTCGCCGGGACGCAGGTAGAGGTGATAAGTGTTGCCGAGAATGATTTCCGCCCTACACTCTTCGAGGTCATCAGATGTGAGGGCTTTGACGGCGCCGGAAGTGCCAACCGGCATAAATGCCGGAGTGTTGAATTCTCCATGAGTCGTGACCGCTTTTCCCCGCCGGGCAGAATGGTCGCGGGCGGTTATCTCAAATGAAAAGGGATGCGATGACATTGCCGTCAGTTATTTCTTGCCCGCGAGCTGTCCGTACTTGCCCATCATTTTCGTGTACCCTCCGCGATATTCGCGCGCTCCCGGGCAATAAGCGAGCGGTTTTATTTTATCTATATCGAGGCGGCCATCAGAGGTCAATTTGTCTTCATCAATGTGCACCGCCACGATTTCGGCTATGAACATCTCATGCGTCCCCAATATCAGGCTCTGGCGGGTGACGCATTCCAGATTGAGAGGGCATTCGGCGATGAGCGGCGCTTTGACTTTTCGGGCCGGAATTGCGGTCAGACCCGTCTCTTTAAATTTATCGTGCTCACGGCCTGAACGGTTACCGCAGAAGTCGACCTCGCGAAGATTATCCTCGGAGGTCACATTGACCACAAACTCCCCCGCTTTTTTCACAATGGCATGGGAAAATCGTTTGGGCTGAATTGAAATCGACAGCATCGGCGGCTCGGAATTGACAATCCCTATCCAGGAGATAGTGATAATATTGGCATGGTAGCCGTCCGCCTGACAGGACACCAGCGCCGCCGGAAGCGGCAGTAGAATCGTTTGTGGTTTAAGTTCTATCTTCCCCATACTCTTTCCTTCAATGGTTACAACAATATTTCGAGCGCCTGCTCCAGGGTGGCGACGCCAATAACCTCTATCTCTCCGGAAATCTGCCCGCGCCGATTGGCTTCCGGAAGAAGAATTCTCTGAAATCCGAGTTTGGCGGTTTCCATTGCCCGTTGCTCCGGCATAGTTATGGGACGCACTTCTCCGGAGAGGCCTATCTCCCCCGCCACGGCAAGTTTGGAATCAAGCGGAATATCGCGAAGTGAAGAGACAATTGCCGCTACCACCGCCAAATCTATTGCCGGCTCGCTCAGTTTCAGACCGCCGGCAATCGAGACAAAAACGTCATTGCTGCCCATCGGCATACCGGCGCGCTTTTCCAGTATCGCCAGCAAGAGCGACAGTCGCTTATTATCAATGCCGCCGGCGACACGCTGGGGAGTTCCGTACGATGCCGACGCCACCAGCGCCTGAATCTCGACCAGTATTGGGCGGTTTCCTTCGCATGATGCCGCGACGATGGCGCCGCTTCTCTGAATCGCCCCAAAATCGGACAAGAACAGAGATGACGGGTTGTCCACTTCACGCAGCCCCCCGGGGGTCATTTCAAAAACCCCCAATTCAAAGGTGGAGCCATACCGGTTTTTAGAAGGTCGCAGCAGTCGATAGAGATGCTGGCTGTCTCCCTCAAAATGAATGACAGCGTCAACCATATGCTCCAGAAGTTTTGGTCCGGCGACCAGCCCCTCTTTGGTGACATGACCGATTAAGAAGAGCGAAATCCCTTCCTTCTTCGCAATCTCAATCAGACGTCCGGCCGATTCGCGAATCTGCCCGATAGTCCCCGGAGGGGATTCAAATAGAGAACTGGAGACGGTCTGGATGGAATCTATCACCACAATGTGGGATTCATTCTGAGTGATGACGGAAATGATATCTTCGAGATTATTCTGATTGATGAAACCGATATTCTTTCCCCGCACGGCAAGCCGCTCCGCCCGCTTTTTCAACTGTCCCAGCGATTCCTCGCCGGTGATATATAAAATATTGCATTCGTTCTCGGAATAAGCTTCTGCCGCTTGGAGAATTAAAGTCGATTTGCCGATTCCCGGTTCACCGGCAAGAAGGACGGCGCTTCCCGGAAGCAATCCTCCCCCCAGCACCCGGTCGAACTCGGCCAGCCCGGTTTTGTACCCCCCGGCAAAGTCAACTTTGATTTCATCGAGAGAGGCCGGCTTGTCGGAAGAGGCGCGCGCCCTTTTGCCTGAGGACTTAATGATTTTTTCTTCGGTCAGGCTGTTCCATTCGCCGCACTCTTTG
>JBFMEF010000183.1 GCA_040753495.1 Candidatus Zixiibacteriota bacterium | reverse complement strand
CAAGGCGCCCAGAACACGTTGTCGGACTGATTCCACTCCTTCCATCAAGTTGGCCGATCTCGACTTAACCGGCTCAATGGCTTGCAGAACTCTTCCATCGGCATCTGCAACTTGCGCTTGAAAAAGGATGGTATCTTGGATCCTATAATATGAACCGCTGATTAACAGTTCAGCACCTGTTGACTTCGCGACAGATTTGTCGCGCATTTCCTTGCCGAGTTGAAACATCCGCTCGGTCGAGATAACTTCAGCCAGATTCAGCATTGAGAATCCTTGAGCCGTCCAGTCCGCCACCATCAAACCAAGATTGTCAATCCCGGCGTCGCCGGTCTGGTTGCGAAATGGAAGGACGGCTACTCGCTTTCTTGGTGTTCTCGATGCTTCCGAGCTTAGAAATCGCCACGGTTTCAGAACAATCGCAGTTGCCAAGATTGCGACGATGATCACAGCCGAGACAAAGAAGCGCCTCGCTGATCCAGCCCCCACCGCGGCTGCGCGGGTAACCAGAGCGGTTAGGTCAGCCGCGAGGTCATCCACATGCTGGTAACGAGTCTTCAGATCTTTTTCCAGAGCCTTGTTAACAACCCTTTGTAGTTCGTCCGAAACCCCGATCTTGTATCTCGCCAGAGGCTCCGGTGTGTCCGTAGCAATTGCCCTAGTTGTAGCAACATCACTCTCGCGGTCAAAAGGCCGCCTTCCGGTGACCATCTCATAAAGCACTACACCCAGCGAAAAGACATCCGAGCGATGGTCCACTTCCTTGCCTTCCGCCTGCTCGGGAGACATATAACCAATCGTTCCGAGCGTCGAGCCGGTCTTGGTCAGATGATCCATTCCCAACACTGAGGCCAGACCAAAGTCCACAATCCGTGCCCGGCCGTGTGAATCGATCAGGATGTTGGTGGGTTTGATATCCCGGTGGGTGATACCCTTCTCGTGCGCCGCCTGAAGCCCGTCACAGACTTGAGTGCCGATATCAATGATTCGCTCCAGGGGCAGCGTCTTGCCGGCGACCACTTCCTTGAGCGACTGTCCCTCAACATACTCCATGGCGAAGAAAGGTCTGCCACTGAATTCCCCAACCTCATAAATCGTCACTATGTTCGGATGATTCAGTTTCGCCGCCGCCTGCGCTTCCCGCTTGAACCGGGCGCGGCAGTCGGCATCCTGACAGAGATGAGAAGGCAGGAATTTGAGGGCGACTTTCCGATTGAGTTCAGTATCCTCAGCCAGGTACACCTCACCCATCCCACCGGCGCCAATGCGCTCGAGGACTCGATAATGCCCGATCTTAATGTTCTTCTGAATCTGCACGTTGGATCGGGTTCTGTCGTCTGATTCGCTTCGCGGCATGATCGACAATTTCCCGCTTAAGGCAGTATAATACCACCGGTTGTCAAATGCCTGCTATAACTTACTAATTGTTGACAGGAAAGGCAACGTTTTAAGATGTTGAAACATCAGTACTTTCAATACGACAGCATCGGCCCTGACTGCCGAGCCGCTTGCGTTCCGTCTATCATCCCGAATCCTGACGGTCGAGTATCTGCTGGTCAAGAAGAGCCACCAGTTGGTCGCGCGAATAGTTATGCTGCGGATTGTCATTTTCATCCAGAAGTTGCGCTAGCAGCGCCTTGAGCACACGATTTCCCTCCCATCTGGTGCCTACCAGATATCGTAACTTCGGTCGCTCCGAAAACAGCGCCTCATACACGGCGGTCGCGACAATTTCCGGAGAGGACGGCTTTCGATTCGTTTCGGATTCTTCCTCATCATTTGCCGCCGGCGCCGTCTCCAGACCTGTCAGGATTTGCTTCGCTTCTTCGTCAAAGGGGGCTTTAGCCCGTTTGAACCGTGCGATATTTCCTTCCATCGATTTTGCCCCGATATTTGTCGCTATGCCGCCAGGCTGAACAATGCTCGCTCGCACCCCATACGGCTCCAGTTCATAATTCAACGTATCCGTGTATGCCTCCAGCGCATGCTTGGTCATCGTGTACGGACCATAGTACTTGTAAGTTATCACTCCCCCCTGTGAACCTATGTTCACTATTCTTCCTTCAGACTCAAGCAGCAGGTTCAGAAAGGCGTTTGTCATACGGAAAGGCCCAAAGACATTCACGTCGAATATGTTTGCCAGTTCATCTTCGGTCCACGTGGAAAGCATACCGAGTTCTCCCAGTCCAGCATTGTTCACCAGCCCGTAAAGCCCTGTGCCCTGCTCTCTCACGAGAATTTCCGCCTCCCGTACCTGCCTGAAATCCCTGACATCGAGTCTGACCGGAATTACGTTGTCAATCTTACCCAGTTCAAGGAGGTCGTCCTCCCGGCGAGCCGCGCCGTAAACTATATGTCCGCGAGCCGCCAGATACTTGACAAGATAATTCCCTATGCCGCTTCCGGCGCCGGTGACCAGTATCGGACGACAAACTTGTTTCTCCATTTTTTTTCCTTCCCTGAGGGTTCTTTGCCGCTTAAAGCGAGTAGGATTTCATTTACTTTACTCAAGAAGCCGGTTTTCAAAATCTGCGAGAAATGCTTGCTCAATTTCCTTTGAAGACAGCCATGTCGGTTTTCAAATATCTCATATAATTATCGTAATCAAACGCTCCCTGGGACACCATCTCTCTAATGAGAGTTCCGGCAAAGTGAGACCTCCGGGAGCCATACTGCTTTCTATTACGAATCCCGAATCGCCGAGTTGCAGCCGGCTGAAACTGCACAAGGTGAATTAAGGCTGTTCGATGACGGAGTGCGCCCTCGATTTTCAATTGGAAGAATATCAGATGGCGACAGGATATATAGTTCGGTTGCGGGGATAAAGTTTCCGCCGGGTGTCTTGCGCTGTCTCCTTGCTGGTCGACACCGCCATCCTCAATAACGGTAGATAGCAGCTACACCCGTTTCAGACGGCATTTGCTTGGCTGGGATGATGACAATTTGCCCGCCCTTCTTCAGAGCCAGTTCGCCTAAGTCATCAAGTACGTCATCAACTTCGGGATGTGATATATCGCCAAATTCGATTTCGCCGGTTGCGGGGTCAATTCGGCCGGGTAGAATTCGATCAGCTTCTATCATGAGAGTAGCCACCCTCCCGGCTACAACAGCCTTCGTGACCTGAACCAGTACGTCGTCGCCAAGTCCCTTGGACTTTGCGTTGCCGAACTCCTCTGCCAGCTTGGCCAGCCGCGCCAGATAATGTGGTTCAAGAATCTGCCAGGCGCGCTGGCGGAGCTCGTCGATGGTCACAGCGTCCGGGTGAACCTCAATGCTGTCCTCTATCAGGAATGGATTATTGGAGACCCGGTGAAACAGCTTATGGTATTGCGGCAATGCCGACAGTATCAGTTTAAGTTCCGACGGCTTCGAGTGGCGTTCCAAAATCTCGCGATCGACGGCGCGGAAGAAACGTTCCGTGTCGATATCTACTTCGGACTCCTTGCCACCGTGGCCGTGATGCATGGGCGAACGCCCCTGACCGACGCCACCATATGAGGCAACGGTCAGGTGCGGATCTGTCAATTCATCGCCCAGCGCTTCGGTAATCGTCTTCGGAACACCCTCGGCCAATTCGATCTCGTCCAATGCATCGCGGTTGCCCTCGAAAAGCCTTATCGCTTCTCGGTTCAAGCCGAGAACCTGATAGCGATCAGCTGACTGTAGCATACGCATCAATGGTTTGCTGTGGAAACTATCCGCTGCTATAGCAATTTCGGCGACAGGCCGCCCAAGTTTGTAGACGCGGAATACACCTCTCGCTCCCAGAACGGCCAAACCGTCAAGCGTGTGATTCCAGAAGTCCCTGTCGTTAGCCAATTTCAGAAACGGTTGCAGCAATGTCTGAACGTCGGCCTTAGCGTATTGTCGCCGTAGCGATTTTTCTAATTCCTTTACAAGAGTTCGAAACCGGATCGAATCCTGCTGATTGTCTGGACGATGCCGATGAGTTGGCTGGTAAAGTGAAAGGCAAGGTGGATCACACTTGTCCAACAGCCGGGCCTTATAGTCTTTATCGAGTTTGCTCATTATTATCCGATTTCCCTCACGCCATACGCCTCACATGGTAGAGAGGTTCAAGGTCTAAAAAAGACAGATACTCAGCGCTTCTTACGCTTATACATCCAAGTTAAGAAAAAGCCGATAGAAATATGATAGAATGCTCCAACTATTGCTGGGGCAGTCAAAATCCAAGCGCCCCCCTAATCTCATCCCCCCAAACTTCTGTCAGATTTGAGTTCTCAATCCGGCCACACTATACCCAGATTAGCCGAAACCGATGGAAGACTATTAGATACGATTAATAGCCCTAGTAGAAGTGGCTGCCCTTTCGTCGGCGACCGGCCGCCTCCCCAGGAATACCTCGTGTCCGGTATCGCTGTACGAGTTGTGCTCGAAGGAAACCAACAGCGGTTCAAAGCCGGTGGCTGCAATTAACTCCATCCAGACGGTTCTCGGGAACAGACCCATAAGGTGACGGTCGTGGATTAACTCGATAGCTCCTTCTTCATCTCTCAATAGGTACGCCATGTCAGTCACGTACATTTCGGTTCCAGAGTCGGGAACCCACCGCCATTCGAGGTAGCGCAATGCCCGCCCATTCCCATCGCTGCCGCCGCTCTCCGTGCCCGGCGCGAAAGTCTCAGAGACGAAATCCGGCTGGAACATCGCCACCCCACCTGGGGCCGTATGCTCGAAAGCCGTGGCAATGGCTCTGGCAAGATCGGCGCGCGTGGTCATGTAGCAGACCGCGTCGTGCATTAGAACACAATCAAAGAGGCGCCCCAGTCGGACTGAGCGCATGTCGCCTTGAATGTGCTCGCACTCTGGGTTGACACGGCGGCTCAGCCCCAGCATGGCCGGCTCGAGATCAACCAGTGTGCAACTCAGCCTGGCTTTGAGATGAGCCGCATTGTGCCCACCTCCACTGCCGAGGTCGAGTAAAGTCCTTGGTTGTCTCTGACAGTGGGTCTCGAAAAGATGATAGTAGAAGGCGGCTCCTTCCGCGTAGTCGCTCACCGGCGTCAACAGAGGATACCAATCCGCGAGATCGCGGTAGAGCCTGAGGGTCTGAGCGAAGTTCATCTTTTCAAAACCCATTTCCCCGTGTGGTTTCTCTCCTTCAACAAGAAGAAATTACATCTTGAGCCAGCTGAATGAAAGAACTAAATGAAAGAATGGACTACAATAGTCTATGGCGGGGTTGTCTTATCAGTACCCAGAACTTTTAGACTAGAGTTCTCTTTGGAAAAGGTCCCCTAACTCTCCCGAACTTATGCTCTTCAGATTGGTTGGCATGACGTCAACGGCACCATGTTGATTAATGAAATCGAACAACGTGTCCGATTCCGGACAGGTCGCTCTCATCTAAGTCGCGGACAACGTGTTGGACGGCAATGCGATGGCGACGGGCACGGGAATTGATACGTACTCCTGTGTCGAACAGAAAGGAGATGCCGATGGATCGGGAATTATCACCTGAGATAATTCGAAGAAACCGGTGGAAGCAGTACGCCAAGATTGCCTCAATTCCGCTTGTGCTGCTTCTGGCCTTGTGGATCTTCAGTTCCCTCATTTCCCGGTCGATCAGCCGCAATACATTACGGACCGCCGTGGCAGAGATGGGCCCGCTGGATGCGGCGATAACGGCCTCCGGCGTGGTCGTCCCCGATTTCGAGCAGGCCATTACTTCCCCCATTCAATCAAGGATCGATACCGTCTTTCTGCATTCGGGAGATATGGTTCAGGCCGGTCAGGCGATTTTGGTCCTCAATATGGAATCGATTCGGCTCACCTACACCAGGCTGCTGAACGAACTGGAGCTCTTGCACAATGAGAAGGCACGGCGCAGTTTGGAGCTATTGCAACAGCGGCAGCAGCTGGAGACCGAGTATGGCATCAAAGAGATGCAGACCCGCTTGGCGGCTTCGCGACTTGAGCGGGAGAGAAGACTCCTTGCGATCGGAGTCAGCACCAAAGAGGGGCTGGAACAAGCCGAGTTGAACGCTGCCATCACCAATAAGGAACTGGAGCAGCTGAGTGAGAAGATGAAACACCACGACGTCGCATCACAGGCCGATTTTCACGGGCTGGATCTCAGGATCAAAATCCAGGAGAACACGATCGATGAAACCCGCCGTCAGATGGCCCTGGCGGAGGCCCGGACCGACCGGTACGGAGTGGTAACGTGGGTGAACGAGAACGTTGGCGCTTCGGTCAACCCGGGCGATGTGATCGCTCGGATCGCCGATCTGAGCGGGTTCCGTGTGGAGGCGAAAATCTCCGATGTCCACGCAGAGAAACTGGTCGCCGGCGGTCCGGTCCGGGTTCGGATCAACGACCGCGATCTGTCCGGCAGGATCGCCTCTATCAACCCGGCCGTGCAAAACGGCGTAATAACCTTCCTGGTCACACTGGACAACAAGGCCGACCGGGTGCTTCGACCCAATCTGCGGGCCGATGTATTCGTGGTGACGGCCTCCAAACCCAACGTACTGCGGGTCAAGAACGGGCCATTCTACGACGGTCTTATGGAACACAAGGTATTTGTTGTCCAAGGAAACAAAGCTGTTCGCCGGGAGGCAACGGCCGGGGTCTCCAATTTCGATTATGTGGAGCTTCAGGGAGACATAAGACCGGGCGACGAGGTGATTATTTCGGATATGAAAAGCTATATCAATATGAGCGAGATTTCCATAACGGACTGAGCGCGAAAAGCAATCCCGGCGGTTTGCTATGAAAGGAGAGGATACGGACATGGTGAAACTGAGTGGTGTTGAAAAGGTCTACCGCACCAGCTCGATTGAGACACTGGCCTTAACCAACATCAACATCGATGTCAGGAAAGGAGAATTCCTTTCGGTAATGGGACCGTCGGGGTCGGGCAAAAGCACCCTTCTCAATATTATGGGACTGCTGGATGAACCGACCGGCGGGGTAATTGAGGTCGACGGCCAACCGGTAACTCGCCTGAGCGGTCGGGAGACGGCGCGGCTGCGCAATCAGAAGATTGGCTTCGTCTTCCAGAGCTACCATCTCATAAATGATCTGACTGTGGTGGATAACGTCGAAGTCCCTTTGCTGTACCGCCGCATGTCAAATGCCGAACGGCGCCGCCGGGCGGCGGCGGCGCTGGACAAGGTCGGGTTGAGCGCTCGGATCAAGCACTTTCCAGGTCAGCTTTCAGGCGGACAGTGTCAGCGGGTGGCCATCGCCCGCGCCATCGTCGGGGAACCGGAATTGATTCTGGCGGACGAACCGACCGGAAATCTGGACTCGGCTATGAGCGAAGAGATTCTGAATATTCTCATCAACCTCAACAAAAATGAAAACACAACCATCGTCATGGTGACACACAACCAGGCGATGGCTGACCGAACCGAACGGCTGATACGTCTCTTCGACGGCAGCCAGGTGCAATAGCGGGGATGCCATGCTGAAAAACTATATCAAAATGGCCTGGAAGGTGCTTTTGCGCCGGAAGTTCTTCACCGCTATCAGCCTGTTCGGAATCAGTTTTACCCTTCTGGTTCTGATGCTGGCGACCGCCGCTGTTACCTATACTCTCGACCCGGCCAAATCGGGGTCCAAACTCGATCGGACTCTGATTGCCTCACGCATCGAGTATCGTTCGGAGGACAATCATATAATTTCGACCATAGGATATGAGTTTCTGAACAAGAATGTACGTACTTTGACATGGCCGGAACGTGTCTCTATTTTCTCGAACAATAGAACTACCGTCTGTTACGTCAACAACCGCAAATTGACGGTCGACGTGAAGTATGCCGACGCCAATTTCTGGGTGATCATGGAATGTCCCTTCCTTGAAGGTAGACCGTACGATTCGGCCACGGTCGCCGGCGGCGCCAAGGTTGCCGTAATCGGTGACAAGATGCGGCGCAGTTATTACGGCGACGTCTCCGCCCTGGACAAAGCTCTTAATATCGGCGGCGAGAAATACCGGGTAGTGGGGGTTATCGACAATCGCGATATACCTCTCATGCCGGCCTCCGCCGACGTCTATTTCCCTATGCAAAAGGAAATCTCCGATCCGTGGTCGACCGATTACTGGGGAACATGCATGGCCTTGGTGCTGGCTCCGCGGAAGGGGGATTTTGGCGCGATCCAAGATGAGCTCCGGGCGCGAACTGAGGAAATCAAACGTCAGAATCCGGAAATCACCACGCTCACCTGCATCATGGGCACGCCGCTGGATGAACTGGCTCATCTTTTTTTCCCCGACAGCCCCGCGCGCGGCAAGGTGGTGCTGATATCCGTCGGCCTTCTCATCGCCCTCTTGTTTATGCTCCTGCCAACGGTAAATCTGGTCAATCTCAATCTGAGCCGCATCATCGAGCGTTTTTCCGAGATCGGGGTAAGGAAGGCTTTCGGGGCCTCGTCTACGACATTGGTCGGCCAGTTCATTGTTGAGAATATCATCCTGACCCTCATCGGAGGAGCAATTGGACTGATCGGAACGATTCTGGCCCTGGCAGTCGTGAATTCCAGCGGTCTGATACCATTTGGGCATTTCGTTCTCAATCTGAAGGTATTTTTCTTCAGTATCATCATCTGCTTGTTCTTTGGCCTCTTTTCCGGTGTCTACCCGGCGTTCAAGATGTCGCGGCTGCACCCGGTTGAGGCTTTGAGAGGAGGGCGGCTATGACTTTGCATATACTGCGACTGATTTGGAATCGCAGAAAGACCAACGCGATGGTCATGATCGAGATTTTTCTTTCGTTCCTCGTTCTCTTTGCGCTGGGCAGCTTGACGTACTTCTCCCTCGGCAATTACCTGAAGCCGCTGGGCTTTGTTTATGATGATGTTATTGTTCTGAATATGAATTGGAACCGGGCCGATTACGATCCCAGAGAAATGATTATGCAGATCGACCGGGAGATCCGTTCCTTCGAAGAGGTTGTGCAGGTCAGTATGGCCAGCTCAAATCTGCCGTACGCCCGCAACTACTGGGGCAACGCGCTGTCTTTCAACAACCGCCAATTCAATGGCGGCGTCTTCTTCGTCGACGACAATTTCGCCGCGACCATGGGAATCGCACCGGTGGAAGGGCGGTGGTTCGGTCCCGAGGATAACGGAGCCAGACTCAAACCGGTTATCATTAACCGGAAGATGGCCGATGCGATGTTCGGCCCAGAGCAGGCACTGGGCAAAATCGTTACGGAAGACCATTTCGACGCCAAGCCCGGCGGCGATACCGCCAGGAAGATCGACGAGTTCGTTATCGTCGGCATCATCAACGACTATCGTTTTGACGGCGAATTCTCGTCGACTGAAAACCGCTACTTCAAAAGAAATGTACTGACCGACTCCAGTTCGGTGGAAATGGTTGGAGGATTAATAAAAGTCCGGCCCGGAGTCGGCGCGGCCTTTGAAGAGAAGCTGATGAACCGCCTGCAAGCGATGGCTCCGGGGTGGACCTTCCGAACCGGTCCGCTTAAGGATATGCGGAAGACCTATCTCCGGGAAATGATATTGTCGATGGGGATCTTTGTCGTCATCGCCGGTTTTCTAATTTTCAATGTGGCGCTGGGGCTTTTCGGTGTGCTCTGGTACTCCATCAACCGCCGCCGAGGAGAAATCGGCCTGCGGTGCGCGGTTGGGGCCGATTCGCATCGGATTTCAAGCCAGATTTTGCGCGAGTCGTTAGTGATGGCAACGCTGGGAATCGCTCTGGGTACATTTTTCGCCATTCAAGTTCCGATTGCCGGGGTTTTCGAGATGGTCAGCGCCGGAACATACCTGCTGGCTATTGTCAGCGCCGCCGTTTTCCTGTATCTGACCGTCGCTGCCTGCGCGCTTTATCCGAGCCGCCTGGCGGCGGCGATTCGACCGGCGGAGGCATTGCGTGACGAATAAATAGCAATACGTTCCGAAAATCCGTATATTGCAAACGTTTTGAGGCAAGGGATGATACTGATTATCGACGACGATAAGGCGGTCTGTTCCTCACTATCACTGCTTCTCAAACAGGCCGGCTTCAGATCGACGGCCGCCAACAACCCCGAGGAGGCGCTGGCCAGCGCCGCGAACGATCCGCCTGAGCTTTTCATTCTGGACATGAACTTCTCGGTTGCGACTTCGGGCGAGGAGGGGTTGACTCTGCTCCGCGAAATCAAGAAGACATATCCTGACCAGCCGGTCATACTGATTACCGCCTGGGGTTCGATCCCTCTGGCGGTGGAGGGGATGAAATCCGGCGCGGCCGATTTTATCACCAAACCCTGGAATAACGATCATTTTCTGCAGACGGTTAAAACGGCGCTTTGCCTATCGCGGTCGGCCAAAGAGGATGCCTCACTGGCCCGTACCCGTTCACAGCTTGACGCCCTCTATGATTTCGAGAAAATCGTCGGTGTGGACAAAGGACTGATGGCCGTTCTTCAAACGGTGGGGCGGGTCAGCGCCACCGATGCACCGGTGCTGATCATTGGCGAAAGCGGCACCGGCAAGGAACTGATTGCAGAGGCCATTCACATGAACAGCTCGCGCCGTAACGGCCCGCTGGTGCGGGTGAATCTCGGAGGAATCCCCGCTTCCCTGTTCGAAAGCGAAATGTTTGGACACCGCAAAGGGGCGTTCACCGACGCCGTCCGTGATCGCGTGGGCCGCTTTGCGATGGCCGACGGCGGAACCATTTTCCTCGATGAGATCAGCGAAATGGATATGAACAGCCAGGTGAAACTACTGCGAGTTCTCCAGGATCGCAGTTTCGAGGTGCTGGGCACCAGCCAGACAAAGACCGTTGATTTTCGACTGGTATGCGCTTCCAATCGGGACCTGAGAACTTTGGTCGGCGAACGGCGAATGCGGGAAGACCTCTACTATCGCATCAACCTGATTACCCTGACCCTGCCGCGGCTTCGCGAACGGCTCGACGATATTCCCCTTTTGGTCGATTATTTTGTCGATAATCTCAAAACCATTTATCGGCGGCCGTCGTTGGCCGTCCGACCTCGCGCCCTGGCCTGGCTGAAGACTCTTCCCTGGCCCGGCAATATCCGGGAACTGAAGAACCTGACCGAGCGTACGGCTCTCGTGTCCAACCGCGACGATCTGGACATTGATGATTTCAAGGCGCAGTTCTGTCCTGCGCCGTCACGAGGACACGCCGACGAACTACCGGCGGTCGGGGCCTTCACACTGGACGAAATGGAAGAGTCGATGATCCTCAAAGCGCTGGAATTCCATGGCAAGAATGTCAGCAAGGTCGCCCGTTCCTTGGGTCTGAGCCGCGCAGCACTCTATCGCCGTCTGGAAAAATACGGCATCTCGATATGAGTTTCCGTGTCAAATTCATCGTTTTTGCCTTGGCTGTGCACACGGCGTTTGTGGTTCTTTCGTGCTTTCTCTACGCCGAAAACGTTGTTCTCTTCTTTATCGCTGAGGGTATTGTCCTCGTCAGCATAGTTCTTACCTTTTATTTCTATCGAGCTCTGACCTGTCCGCTGGACCTAATTTCCGCCGGAATCGAGTCGATCCGTGATCAGGATTTCAGCACCAAGTTCACACCGGTGGGCGGGGGTGAAATCGGCCGTCTGGTGGAAACCTACAACAGGATGATCGACCAGCTCCGTGCCGAGCGGGTCAAACGGCAGGAACAGCACTATTTTCTGGAACGGCTGATCGACGCCTCGCCCATAGGGATCATCGTTCTGGACTTGGATGATAACATTGTATCCATCAATCGCGCCGGCCGGGCAATGCTGGGTCTGAATTCAGAGAGTCCGACGGGACAAACGCTGAGCGGTTTTCATGATTTGCCCGGCTGTGCTCTCGCCGAACTCAGGACCGGTGAACCCACTGTCATCAATGTCAGCGGGATTCATGCCTACAAGGCCAGCAAGTTCCATTTCCTGGATCGTGGTTTTCCCCGTCATTTTATCCTGCTGGAAGAACTGACTCGCGAAATCATAGCGGCGCAGAAGAAGGCGTACGACAAAGTCATCCGGATGATGTCGCACGAAATCAACAACTCCGTTGGGGCCGTAAATTCGATTTTGAATTCTTCGCTAAACTACAGAATTCAGCTTTCCCCTGAGGATGCGTCCGATTTCGAAAACGCGCTCCAGGTGGCGATCGACCGCAATACCCGTCTGAACCGCTTCATGTCCAATTTCGCCGATGTGGTCCGCATCCCGCAACCGGTCAGAGAGCGGCACGATCTGCATAAGCTCCTGCGATCGGTGCAGGTATTGATGTCGGCGGAGTGCGAACGGCGCCGCATCGCGTGGGTGTGGGACCTCGGCCCCGACCCATTTATCGTCAATATCGACATTCAGCAGATGGAACAAGTGCTGGTGAACATCGTCAAGAACGCCATTGAGGCGATTGATATCGACGGGATAATAACGGTCAAAACCGCCGACAATCACGGAGAAAGGATACTGGTCATTATCGACACCGGGAAGGGAATATGCCCGCAGGAACGGTTGCAACTGTTCGCGCCGTTTTTCAGCACGAAGCGGGACGGCCAGGGCATCGGCCTGACGCTGATTCGCGAGGTCCTCATTAACCATGGATTCAGTTTCAGCCTGGAGTCGGCCGGAAAAGGGCACACGGAGTTTCGGATCGGTTTTCAGCAACATTCCCGCGCGGGTGATACCTGCTGACCGCATGATCCTTCGATTCCCCTTCCCGTATTAACTTTCTCATAATCAATGCCTGAAGGCGGGTTGGGATATCATAGCGGGAGATGCGAGACCAATTCATCAACTGGATTATCGAAAAAGGAGCGGCCTGATCAGGGTAAATGAATGCGGCAGGTCGTTGAATGGCGAGGAGCTTTCATGTGTATTGGCCATTAAATAAAAGGGCCGGGAAACCGGCCCTTGTTTACTTAAGCGAGCACTTTCAGTTATGGACAGACCGGCGCAGGACCACCTTTATATAGATAGGCGATCAAATATGTAGCGTCCAAGATGTTTACCACTTCATTCCCATTTGCATCGCCAGACTCTAAAGGAGCTGGCGGCGGTCCCCCCTTGAAGAGATAAGAAATAATATAAGTGACATCCAAGATATTTATGACTCCGTTGCCATTGGCATCACCGCTATTACATGCCACAATATAGGCGGCAATAGTCCGGGAAAATTCGCTCCAGGCACCATCCTTAAAGGAACGAATGCGCCAATAATAGACGGAATCATACCCCAGATTGGAGGGGGGATGAAAGGTGGGCACGAGGAGCCCTGAAACATCATAGATGGGGGTTGTGAAATCATAGTATCGATCCAGCTGGAAATGGAAGGAATCGGAAAGAGGAATGTTGTCGTTGAGATTGGTCCAATCGAAAATGGGTCGTCGTTCATAGGTTGGCTGGCCATTGGGGGGAAGCATGGATGAGACCGGTTCGACAGTATAGTAGAAGATGAAGCTGTCGGACGGGTTAGGGAGCGATTTGAGGAAGGCGCCCGTGCTGTAATTTTCGAAGGCGTGGACCTGTACCGAACCGTTGATACGAATGCCGACATGGAAGCGGCCATCGGGGGAGGTGTTGCCGCGGGGTTTGATGATAATTCTATACTCCCCGTTTTGAAGATTGAAATCGCGGGCGGCTTCATCGAGGACGCGGTCATTGTTCATATCATGGCGCCAGTAGTTAGCGCCGGCGACAGTGGTGAAATTCATGGAGATGGCAAAGGAGTCGGGGTTCTGGACGTTCAGGGTAACGCCACCGAGGCCTGTGGTTGTCATTTCATCTTCGAGCACCGGGGCATCCGGAAGGGTATTTATAAGCCGCAGAACCGACCATGGTCCGTCGGGATAGTTATACAGCCCGGCGGCGAAATCGGGATTGCCGTCACGGTCGAAATCGGCAGCGGCGACGCTGGGGAAATTGTAGCTCGGTATTGATATCACCTGTAATTCATTAAAATTCCCCTCTTCATCGCCAAAATAAATTTCAAGGTCACATGCGGAGTGATTGCAGACGGCCAGGTCGAGATTATAGTCACGATTAACATCGACCAGCTTGATGCCATACGGCCAGCCATAAATGGGTATGGTGTCAGCCCTTATGACGCCACCCAGACCGTCGCCATATCCGACCATCACATAGCCATAATAGGCATAACTGCCCGATCCATAATTCCAATATTGTGAAAGGACATAAGCAAAGTCGACATTCCCATCCCGGTTAAAATCGGCGAATCCATTGTTGGTTGCGGCTTCAAGAGAGGCATCATGAGGCGGATTGCCCAGAGCGCTGTGACAGGTAAAACTCCCGTCGCCATGGCTAATACAAATATAGGCGGAATCGCTGCCGACCGCCAGGACGTCATCGAAACCATCGCCATTAAAATCAGCTATCGCGGAGCAGCGAATCCAGGCGGGAAGATTGGCGTAGCGGCTGAAAGTGCCCAGGCTGTCGCCGAAATGAACACGATACGGCTCGATCACGAAATCTACATATGGGTCATCATCGAAATATCCGGTGGCAACGCTTACGACATTGCCGGCGCCGGCTCCAAAACGGGGCAAAATAGTGGAGGAGAAAGTCCGGTTGCCATTATTGAGCATGATGACAATGGCGCCTGAATCGGCCACAATAATATCCAGGAGAGTATCCTTATTGATGAATCCGAAGTCAAAAAACGGACCATAGCCGGTAGTGAACTCGAGCGGATTTTCAAACGATCCGTCTCCCCTGCCGAAAGCAATCATCAGGTCATCGCGGGGGGGGATATCACAAAAAAGAAGGTCGGCATTGTTATCATGATCGACATCAATTGCTCGGCTGCTGATAACCGGCTCACCCGGGGAATCATAGATCTGGAAACTGAGCTGCGTTGACGCGGCCACGTAGACAAATTTCCTTTTGGTGAGGGCAATGACGCCGCAGCCATCGGTCATAGTCAAAGTGACGTCATACCATCCCGGAGTGGAATAATAATGGGTGGGACTTTGCAGGTAACTGACCTGGCCATCGCCGAACTCCCATTTCCAGGAAACGGGGGTCAAATCATAATGGGAGTTATTCTGAAAGACGACATTAACGCCGCCAACACCCCAGCGGGTGCCGGCATCAAATTCAACACTATGCCCGCATTGGCAGGACATGGTGACGACATAATCGGCGTCGCAGGGAGACAAATAATAGACCCGCGGGGCGACGAATAGCCAATATGTCCCGGCATCAAGAATAACGGAGAAGCTCTTTTTCTCTCCCGGCATTGTCATGACATTTGGTTTTATGGAGCCGGTGTTCTGCGAACAATTGCCGGTACCCGGAGGATCGGTGGGAACAATGCCGCATATGGCAGGAAATTCCGCCTCGATTGCGAAGGTGACATTTGTCAAAGTGGACACCGTAAACTGGTACCAATCGGTATCGCGGCGCGTCGTTCCTTTAGAAGAGTACCGTCCGGCGGTGCCGCAGATGGTGTCGCCACAGCTGACGAAACCGAACATAGGAGGATCGTAGTTGCAGCCGCCATTAGTGGTATCGGGAAAATCGCAGCCGCTCGGCTCACCTTCGGGCATCCCGCCGGCAGGGCATTGGACAATGATATCCTGAAAATAATCGACAGTGATTTCATAATTGCCCGATTGATCCCCCCAACCATCGACGACGATGTAATAGGTATTACCAGCTTCGAGACCGAGCCACCATATTCTGGACTGCAGCCCCTCGTCTCCGCAATAGTCTTCATTGCAGGCCGCATAATCGCTGACTCCATTTCGATATACAAAAAGCTTAGTATCATAGTCGGAATTACAGAGGCTGATATAGATATCCTCGTCGACCGTCGGAGTATAGGAATAGACAACATCTGGCGATTGGGAGCGGCCGCCGCCGCAATCAATATCGAATTCATCGGTATATCCGACAGTTGAGCCCTGATCGGTGTACGGTAGCGAGGCAATTATTTTATCGGGATTGATAATGCAGCTATCACAGTCAGTGATGCCATTGACGACAAAGTTCTGGTAACCTATGGTATCGGTGAAATGCTGATTCCAATTCTGCCAGACACCGCCGGCGCTGACATCATAGAAGTATTGATAGCAGAGATCACGACTCTTGTTGCTGTCGGCCAGAATGCAGGGCGGCAGAGTATCCCGCCCCAACCGGGTATCAGTATAAGTCACACCGATAAAGAAGGGTCGTTCGACACAGCACCGTCCCGGGAAAGCCGCCGTTCCGACGGTCGGATATTTAAAGCCGGCCTCGGTAGCGGTCAGCGGAAAATGGTACAACAATTCACCCGGTCCGTCGCAGGGATTACCGCTCGGTTTCAGATCATACACTACGATTTCCATAGATACCGGGAATGACATGTAGACATAGCTGGGATTGGCAGTACTGGTGTATAGCGAAAACTGAAGCGAGGTAATTTGAAAGGGATAGACCGGGCTGCCACCACATTCTGCGGGATCAATATACTGGACACTGGCATCACCATAATCCCAGTAGAAAATGATCCAATAAGGCGTGCCGCTAAACTCGGTCAGCTGGCATGCACTGCCCATTTCGGCCGATTTTTCGGCTGGCCCATCCTTATCATAAAGGAAGGGGGCGGCAGTCGGCTGCGCAATATTCTCCGCGGCGCAGCGCCTGTTGCGCCAGGGCTGATCAAAGACTCCGGAGGATTGCGATAAATCCGGGGTTGCTGAAAAGGCCAAGGAGCTGATTAAGATGATTAGCACAATTGATGAGACTCTAGCGGTTTTATTCATGCCGTCCTCCCAAGAAAAGAGAATTTGAGTCAAGAAGTAGGTACAGTTCTATCCAAATATAACCTCGATTGCACGATAGTCAATATATGATTTGTGGCAGGACGGACTTGATTTGACACTTGCATAAAAAGCGAGTGGTCATTTACCTCTGAATTAACAACAAAACAGGAGGTATTAGTTATGACCACTCAGCAGAAACTCGTTCAGAAGAAACTCAGTCTTCTGGAACTGGGGGAATATCTTCAGAATGTATCCGAAGCCTGCCGCATCAACGGCTGTTACCGTCAGCACTTCCACGATATCAAACAGGCCTACGAGAGTCAAGGGATAGATGGGCTCAAGGAGAAGACTCGCCGGAAACCATGTTTAAAGAACCGGGTGGCTCCGGAGATCGAGGAGGCGGTTTTATTAATGGCCTATGAATATCCGGCCTAAGGTCAGCTTCAGGCGTCGAACGAACTTCGCAAACAGGGGGTTTTGATATCCTCGGGCGGGATTCGCTCGATCTGGCTGCGACACGGCTTGGAGACGTTCAGAAAGCGGCTGGGGGCACTGGATGAGAAAGCGGCCAAGGAAGGGGTGGTTAATACCGAGGAACAGCTTGGGGTCCTGGAAGCGGCTCGTCGGGAGCGGGAAACGGTTCCCGATGAGATTGAGACGCATCATCCGGGGTAACTGTCAGCCCAAGTTACGTTCTATGTCGGTTATCTCAAAGCCGCCCCGACCTCACTCTCCCCAGACTTTTGTGAGTTTCGAATTCAGAACATTGTTGCACTTCGTCGAACTGGCGAAAGTCGATGGAAGACCATTAAAATCGCCAATCAATAATGACAGTTATACTTTTGACCGATTTTGTGCTGAATTTGCTGCCGCGATGAAACTATCAGATCGCAATTGCGTAAGTTGAGTGATCAACCGTTTTTGTGAGCGACCCCGGTTTACACCGCTTATCAGGAAGTGAAGATGAAATCTACAAAGAGAATTGGCCGAATTATAGGTTTGTTATTGGCCTTACAGTTGCCACTCGGACTAATTCTGCCCTTTGTCTTGATCCAGGGACCGCTTTCGATAGTTCCCCCCGGCTTCCTTGTAAATGCGGCGGCAGATTCCTCCCGGATACACCTTGCTGTGCTTATCGCGTTTGTGGGGGGCGCGCTGACTGTCAGTATCGCTATCACTGCATATCAAGTCATTCGTCGGAACAGCCAGACGATGGCGCTCTGGTTTCTGGTTTTATGCGTAACCAGCCTTGCGATGGATGCCATCCACAACACCGCCGTGATGTCCATGCTGTCAATAAGCGAGAGATTCGCAGAAGCAGGCAGTGCTGATGCCGGGCTTTTCCAGGCGCTGGGGGAGACGGTTCGCTCGACACGGTATTGGGCGCATTATACGCAACTCGTATTCATTGGCGGATGGATATTCATGTTCTATGTTATCATGTTGCGCTTCGGCTTGATTCCGCGCCTATTGGCTACCCTGGGATTGATAGGGATCCTCCTTCAATTTATAGGGGTTACATTACCGGCGTTGCTTGATTACCCCAGCATGCCCTGGCTGGCCTATCCGCTGGCTCCAATTCATCTTACCGCGGCAATATGGCTGACGGCTAAGGGGTTTGATGAGCAGCATCGCCTACCCGACGCTGATGCGTAGGGGGCTAATTGATGATAAGTTAATACTGGCCGCCCCGACCTCACTCTCCCCAAACTTTTGTGAGCTTCAAGTTCTCAGCCAGATTACACTGCGCGGTGATTGGTGGAAGGCGGTGGCAATCAATCAAATAAGTGTACCCACTTGGACGAAAAGGCCTGAACTTTGGTAAAAGATTTAATCACGGGACAAGTGACCAGACAGTCAGGTGAGCCAATAGACAGAGGCGATGGCGGCGATCCATGCGCTTGCTTGTAGGGCGGTCACCTTCAACGCTTGTTTTGGTTGTGTTGGTAGGTACCTGAGAAGGAAGTAAGCAGCTACTGGTAACTGTATGACCATAAGGAGTTGAAAGATGTGCGCAGGCGTTCCTTCGTCTGCCTCTTGGACAATGCCGAATATCGAAGCGTGCACCACAATCATGGCCGCGGCTACGAGCGACAGTGCTAGCGGCACAATTGCGCTTGGCCGACTCCACAATGAGCTATTCATTTAACTTTCTTTCAAATCTCACTTCAGGGTACTTGCCTGGCAAGTCACGGATTGATGCAGCAGGCGAACCCTTTAGGTATCTGTCAAAAAACGTTCGCAGGCAGGAGGAAGAAACTTCCAAGCCACGACGCCCGCCAATTGAACCTGTTGCACCGAATATTCTTGATGTCACAATTTCCGTCTGCAGAGGTCTGTCGCTGAAGTTGAAGTGCTTTGCTCCTTGAAGGCGAATCCAATAATGCTCCTGTGGCCAGGAATCATAGATATTTTCAATGTTGGTCCTGATTTGTACGCTTACTGAATCGGTTTCTCCGCCATGGTCAGCCAACAAGAACATGAACGGCTTGTGGATCCCATTCTTGATAACACTACCGTATGGGGCCCCATCTAAATCCACACCCGCTTTGCATCGAGGTTCGTCGAGACAGAATTGCGCGGCCGTGGCACCGCCGAATGAGTGGCCGAAGACTCCAACCGATTGGATATCAAGACGACCAAAGAACTGGTTTGAAGACTCAGCGCTGTTCAATTGCTCAAGCTTGTTGAGCACGAAGCGGGTGTCCTCCGTCCAGATTCCTAATAACCGGTTTAGCACCCGAATGCGGTCTTCAGAGAAATACTCGAATTCTCCAGGATTGCCTTCGGCGGTTCTCTCAACTACACGCCCACCCGGGAATACGATCCGAAATGTGCTATATGGTGCGTCGGAGCCTACGACAACATATCCATGACTCGCCAAGTCCTCTGCATAGGTCGTATAGTCTGCCGCCATAGTTCCGATACCGGACTTCATCAGAATTATTGGATACTTCGCTTGTTTGTCGGATATCCTTCCCTTCTTAATACTATGGGGGTGTATCTTGCGGCTATCACGCCAAAACAGATCGGCCAAAGCGAATCCCAATTGAGTGTCACTTGCGCTCTCCCAGTCCGCGTGGTCATATGCCACAACGGAGTCGGCGGCCATCCGTGACGCCGGATACCAGATCCAAACTCCAAGTTCTCTTTTCGTGAGAGGTTGCGGTGACAGACTGTCAACCCTGAGGCTGTCCACCCAGTGAAAGGTAGCCCGACCAACGGCAAAGCTCCCGGTAGGAGTAGGAAGGGTGACGTCGCTTCCCAGCTCTATCCAGAATGAGAAGAGAGCAATCACGATGACTGCAACGATTGCAAGAGCAACGTAGGAAATGAATTTGAATAGCCATTTGATTACTCTTCTGAAGTTCATCGTTTCAATACCCATACATTCTCTGACGCATCGCCGATTCCAAAGAGCTGAGTAACGAAGCAACCCCTGCGGGGACACTTGCACTCATCAAGCAGAAATTACGTCTTGAGCTAACTGAACGAAAGAACTAATTGAAATAATGGACTACATTAGTCTATGGCGGCCCCGACCTCACTCTCCCCAAACTTTTATCGCCTTCAGTTTTCCGATCCGATTGCACTATGCCGAACCAACGGAAGGCGTTGGAAGACAATCGAATGCGAGTCAATCCATTATGGGCAACAGTGAGCCGTGGTCATGAATGACTACATGCGGCAAGACTTTTCAAGCCCCCTTGGATTCAAATAGTTCTATCGGATTACCCGACGGGTCTTCTACGAGTATTTGCCTTCCGCCAGGGCCTTCCAAAGGCCCACTCCGAAAATGCGCGCCAGTTGAACGTAGGGATTCCATGGATACGTCAAGGTCAGCTACTTGCACAACCACACGGTTCCAGCCTCCTGGTAGAGGAGCCGTGCCGTCCGGAAGCTGCTTACTGGCTGAAGTGCCGGGGCCACTGAGCCACAGTTCAAGGTCACCACGCTTGAGAATAGCAAACGGCGGCCCCCAGCGATCTGCAATTTCGAAACCGAGCATCAAGTAAAAAGGTAGCGACTCATCAACGCTGCTGACTAGATATCGAACGATGGCCATGACTATCTCCAGTAAGGGATGAATGAGATTTGATCACAAGAATACATCAGATAATATACGCAAGAGCTTATAATTCAGTCAACGCGAAACATTGACCGGATTAGTCTATGGTGGCCCCAATCGTGCTCACCCCAGACTTTGTGAACTTCGAGTTTGCCTTTCAATTACATTATGCCAGAGTTGGCGGGGGGCTTTGGAAGGCGACTGCGAAGTAATGATTTCTCGATCAACTTCATCTTGGAGCATTGTCATCCGGAGGGCGGATTTGTCGCGTAGGGCGATCAGCGGCTAACTGACCAGGTTTGACGACGCTGATTCCACAGTCACTTCCCTGACACGCCAACTGCGGTCCCGAGATATGTGTCGTCCGTCAATTGATTCAGCATGAACTCGGCTACATCTGCCCGGCGAATGCGTACGGTCCAAAGGAAGTTGCCGATCTGAGGACCATGACGGAAGGTCCCTTTTCTCTCGGCATTTGTCAGAACTCCGGGGCGGACAATCACCCATTCGGTCTTGCTCTGAGCGATGATTTGCTCCTGACGTGTCTTATCCCAAAAGTAGAATGGCAGAATGACAGGAATGACGAAGAATGTGTAGTAGATACCCATGCGTCCGGCACTACTCCCGATTCCCAAAGAGGTCTCACAAATGAAACGTGAGACGCCACTAGCCTCCATCGCTCGCACCAGGTTTCGCGTGCCGTCCGATAGAATACGAGAAGGGCCGAAGTATCGTTTATGGCCAAGAGCGGATATCACCGCGTCCTGTCCTTTCACCGCTTCTTCAACTGAAGATTGGTCGAGAACATCGCCTCGCATGACTCTGAGCATTGGATGGTCTATTTGTAGCGCCGATGGATCCCGAACAAGTGCGGTGACCTGGTAGCCTCGATCAAGTGCTTGTGTAACGAGTTGACGGCCGGTCCCGCCAGTTGCTCCAACGATCAACACTCGTGAAACGCGTCTCTTGGGTGATACAGCCCCAGTTATTCGCTGGATTCGTAAGCCGGCACGCGCCAGCCCGACCGAAAGCGCCGATGCATACAAGACGAAGAGGAAAAGAATCGTCATGTGAGATCATTCCTTTCAAGCTGTTCTTCAACCTCAGCTATTGGTCCCGCCATCTCTCTTTCGTCCGTAACATACAGGTAGCGTCACAGCACGTGCGAGAGCCAATGCATTATATTAAGAGCTAATTGGCGGTTATCGTTCACAGGAATATTCATGCCGAAAGGTTCGCCCTCAGCTACTTGCGAGGTGAGCATCGCAGCTTCTCCCAGGATCACTACACGGCCTTTACCGCATTCAAGCGCCAGCCCCTGAGCATTTCCTGCCGATTGAGGTTTCAGCTCATCCCCGCCTTCCGCTACATACTCGACAGCGGAATCCGGCAGCCTGAGAAGTACCGTCGCATTGTCAGGTCCGTCCAGCGACTGCCCGGTAAACGTCATGACTCTCCGCACCGCAAATTCGGGGCTCCCGCCTGCGAGAATTACATGGTTGGCCAAACGACTGTTTTCATCTGAAAAGACTAATGGGTCTGACACCTCGTTGGGCACCTCTACAAAGCCCTTATGCATTCTGACCCCGAACGCTTCGGCAAGGGCGGCACTGGCCGCTCCGAAGGGAGCATGATCAGCGATGAGAAGTAGCGAGCCTCCGTTCTCCACCCAGGCATGGACGGCTCGAATCTCCTCGCTGGTGAAAGCCGGATCTTCACGCTTCCGCTCCGTGCTGGTTGGAATATTGATTCCCAGAAACTGCGGTTTGGGTGCCCCTGATGCATTTGCAATAACTAGGATTGCAACACTGTCGAGACTTGCAGACGAAAATAAGTTAGTTCCTCTGCGGACATCGTAGCCGTCATTTCTGAGTAGCCTTGCGAATGGCCAATAGCGGCCAGTCCATCCTGCGGTAGAGGCATTGTTGTGTGCCTCGTCGATGACAACCCTTGGATGTGTTGATTTGAACATCGGTGAAGCCACGGCCGGGTCCCAGCCATAGTCAGCGCGCTGAGCTCGGTAGATAGTGATCGTTCCGAGCAACACAAACAAGCCCAGAATCGATGCCAAGCTGATTAGCAAAACCTTTTTCATGCCATCCTGATGGTGGTGCTACCTTGTGGTAGTGCAATTGGTGGTGCCGATGACGGAAACAAGCTAGTGACAATGATCATGTAGGGTAAGAATACGTCCTTGCATCACAATAGTTTCATTTCCAGGTACGATTTTGTCTGAGTAGAGCAGAACACAGGTCCCGTTTGGTGAGCAGCCCACAACGAGTGAAGTATGGGGATTGTTGCTTAATAGAAAAATGGACTTTGTAAGTCTATGGCGGCCCCGACCTCACTCTCCTCAAACTTTTGTGAGCCTCTGTTTCACTATCCGGTCGCATTATGCCCGGATTGACGGAAGACGATGGAAGACAATCAGGTCTTAATCATTAAGGCTCCGCTCAACGATACATCCCTCAAGCTAATCACGGTTTACCCGTCATCCGGGACAGGTTGTCGGTGCTCCTCGAATCTAAGGTCGAAACGGGCTTAAAACAGAAGCAGTGTTTGGTCGTCTGGGAATCATAGGGTAGTTCGTAACAACTTCGGTATGGTGGCGTATCTATAGATAAACGCTCGAAAAGGAGCACTGATCTTGGACAAACTGTCAATAAGAAACACCCTCTTTATCGCATTGTTCGCAAGCTGCTTCGTCTTGGGGAGCGAAGAGTTAAGCAGCAACGAGATTCAGAAGAGCGCGGTCAATTCCGGTGAATTGTCACTCTCACTTGACTCGCCGGTCCAGTTTCTCGAGTCCGCACCATTGATAGATGGCAGCCTCGATAGTAGTCTGTCTTTCCTTTCAAGCAGAGCCTTTTCCAAAATCAATCCACACGATTTCGACGGACCGATTCCCGACGCATCCTATCGTCTTGCCTACGGTATAGACTTCCTCTATTTGTATATCGAAGCGGAGGCGGACAGTCTGACCTATCGTGACCGCGCCTATCAACTGGGGGATGGTTTTCATATGGTGATAGCCAAGCCATTATCGGATGGATCACCGACTGAAGAGTTCTATGTACTTGCCTGTTCCGCCGTCAACAATCCGCGGTTAGAATGGACACGCCGAATCTTCTGGTATTATAACGTTCATGACCTCTTCGTCCCCACGAGTGATGACACCAAGTTGGAATTCCGCGATGGTGATGGAGTGATCAGTTTCGAGTTGCTTCTCCCATGGCGTGATGTTCACCCGTATCACCCTTGGATATCGGACGGCATCGGTTTCAATCTAAGATTGGTAAAGGCCACAGAGCCGGACGGTTGGATTCGATACGACGTCTTATACGACGAGTGTATTCACTGCGATCTTCAACCCCGGCGTTATAGCCGTCTTACATTTGAGCAACCCCTCGTCCTCGGAAAAGCGCAGACTTTCGTCCTGGCCGAACGGGGTCACATTTACGAAGGCGATAATCTGGCGCTGACGGCAGTGGCCGCCGGCATGGCCGGAGAGGAAAGCGTGGCGGTCAGCGTACAGGCTGGCGAAGGCGACTATGTGGCCTCGGAGAGAGTCACCTTTGCGACTGATTCCGGGATAACAGGACATCAGTTTGAGATTAAGATGAGCCACCTTGTTGCCGGTGGGTACCTGGTTGCGTGGCAATCTGAAACAAATGGAACGGATGGAAAGTATGGACTGACTATCTTGCCGCGAATTGACTCGGTTCATATCTTAGAAAAACTAGATAACATGGGGCGCGAACTCCGGTTCAGTACTATTTCGACCCTCAGATTCAAATTGGATGAAGCATTGGCTCAGATTGACTCTGCCAAACCATACGAGACATGTCTGCAACAACGGTTCCGATTGGCGAGAGTAATGCGGGAGATCGATAAGGCTCTGGCTGGTACTGACCCCTATTTGAATAAAACAGGCTTTGTCAGGCGAGCCTATCGATCGGAATTGGACAGTTCGCTTCAACCATACATGATCCACGTCCCTGAAAATTTCGAACTGGGACAAAGGTATCCTCTGCTGGTTTATTTGCACGGCAGTGCGTCGACGGAGTTCGAAATCACCAACGCTGGAAGGGTGATCCCCGACGGCTTCATTGCTCTCGCTCCACGAGGACGCGGAACCTCTAATTGCTACACTTATGACAATGCCCAGGACGATATTGCTGAAGCTATCGCCGCGGTTATCGATGACTACCCAATTGACACCGCCAATATCATTCTTTGCGGCTTTTCTATGGGTGGTTATGGTGTTTACCGCACTTACTATGAGACTCCGGAAAGATTCAAAGCGCTTGCCGTTTTTAGCGGTCACCCGGATATCGCCAATGACTGGGATCCGGGACATGATTATCCGAATTTTACCGAATCACAAATGCTTGCGCCATTCAAGAATGTCCCCATGTTCATATATCACGGTGAGAAGGACCGGAACGCGCCATTCTCAATCACCAGGCAAACCGTAGGCAGACTCCAGAGGGCTGGATGTCAGGTTGAGTTTCATTCGGACCCTGACAGGGGGCACGAGAATCCCAGCGATGAGATATACAGGGCTTACGATGATTGGATCAAGCGAGTCCTTACGCACTGAGAGCGGATAACCCAGAATCGCTGGGCGGAAACCGGGCCCAATTGGACCTTGGAGACGAACACGACCTCTACTTCGTGTTTTGCCTGTTTCAGCGGCATGTAAGATGAGGAATTATCATGGCGGGGTTGACGAGACTCGAACTCGCGGCCTCCTGCGTGACAGGCAGGCGTTCTAACCAACTGAACTACAACCCCGTCTATACACCAAATACTATATCATCTCTTCAAAGTCTCAGGAATTTCTATCAGCCTCTCTATTCGAGTTCGGCTCTTCCAACTTTTAAGCTCTCGCTCCCTGACCATAGCCTCGGAGCGGCAGGTAAATTCTTCTTTATACCTTAACTCCCACGGTCCTCCCGACCTGGTAGATTTGGAGCGGCCGGCACTATGCCGTTTCAATCTATCTTCGAGATTTGCCGTCACGCCTATATAATATCTTCCTGACTCCAAACTCTGTAATATATACATGTAACAGGTCAATCGGTATCAACCCTCGGACTACAAAATTCGCCGGCCTTCCCGCCTGTAGCGGGACGTTCTAACCAACTGAACTACAACCCCGGCGAACAACCGAAATTCTAATATGTCAAACAACGGTCGACCGCTTTAGAAACCGTGACAGCTTCTTCCGCGATCCTCCTGAATCGAGATCTTTCCGCCTTACTCGCCAAAAAACTGGGCAGTACTGGACTTGAACCAGTGACCCCCTGCGTGTAAGGCAGGTGCTCTGGCCAACTGAGCTAACTGCCCGTGCTACAAGATACTAACCTTCACTCTTAACACTTTCGGCAGGGACCTCGCGCTTCCGGCCATCAATTATTATCGATACCGGAATCAGGACACAGTAGCCAAGGATAAGAAGAATCGGCGCCAGAGTAATCGACCCCGATGCCAGCGATATATATCCGAAGATTATCACCAGCAACCCGGCCCCAAAAATTATATAATTCTTGGGACCAAAGGGCCACTCAAACCGCTCTTTCTCAACCTTCTTTACTTTCTTTGCCATAATCTCTCAAAAAGCAAGGTATTATATAACGTTACGGTTCATTGTCAAGCCCCTTTTTCCTCTATTTCGGCTGTTTGCCACCCTCACTTAAGCCTTTTCTCCGCCGCCAGAAACAAGCCCCAGACCGCCATCAATATAAGACGCACCTCTTCATCGGTAAATGAAGCTTCATAAAGTGACGTTACAAAAAAGACCAGAGAAAAAATGAAACAACCCACCCCGATTCCTCTCAGTCCGGTCTCTCCGGGAGGGGCACGACGAGTCATCTTTACCATCATAGCCAGCATTACCGCCCAGAACCCGAGGTAAAACAGAGCCGCCGGGATGCCGGCGTAAGCGGCGATATTCAATATATCATTATGGGCATGACTGAAAGCCTTATCCGTTCCCGGGGCGCGATATCGCTCATACTCTTTTAGAAAATTCCCCTGCCCTACGCCAAAAAGCGGATGCTCCGGTATCATTTTCATTGCGGTTCTCCAGATCGCCTGACGAGACCCCGGATATATGCCAACCGTCTCCACTTCTACCGTATGCGAGAACCGCGACAGAAGTTTCGGCGCCAGTACTACCGTAATCAGCGCCACAATCGCTGTCAGCGCGAGAAGCAGCCTGAAATTCTTTCTTCCCCATAGCATCATATAAAGAATAATTCCAAACAGAAGCGCCAGAATCGGTCCGTAACTGAATGTCAGCAATGTGGCGACCGCGCTCAGCGCAAATGCGGAAAAAAATAAAATCTTATCTTTCCGGATACCGGCGCCCCCCGCAATGCTTAAGAAGAATGCCGATGCCATCGCATAATAATTGCCGAAAGTCAGATAATGGGAAAATGTCCCGGCGGCCCGCCACCCTCCTCCCGGCGAGGGCGATAGCCGCTCTCCATGATAAAAATGCTCCCCGGCAAAATGTTGAATCACGGCATAGACTGACATCACTCCCACCGAGACGGCGAATATCCGAAGCGCTGTCTGCCTCCTTTTATCATCAACCAGTGCCCACGCCGCCACCGGAATCATCAGAAACAGCCATTCCTCCCGTGTCGTGACCAGCGACTTAAGCGGTGAAGGTCCCAGCAGAGCCGACAGAACCGACCAGCCGACAAACAGCAATATGAATATAGTAAAAAGGTCGTTCTGTGGTTTCCACGAAAACTTTTTGTTTATCCCCCAATCGAGCAGAAAAAGCGACAGCGCCCCGGCAAAAAATATCTGCGAGAGGGCGTGCGTAAAGGTCGTGCTGCAGAAATAGGCGGCAAGAAAATAGAAACCGATTCGCCTGAACCGCTCTTCCTTGCCGCCGGCAATCAGGCTTACTCTTCCCTTGAGGTCTATCATGGCTCCTAATCTACACCGGCAGATTTTATAAAACAATTCCAAATATCCCCGCCTCATCTCTGATTATTTATGATTGAATATCTTCCCCGATTTGCTAATTTATCTCTCAATGGAACCTGTCGTCATAAAGAAAATCATCCGACGCAAAAAAAGCGCGACTTTGATTCTCTCCGACCGGAAAAAAGTTTTGCTCGATACTGCTATCTTAATTCAATCCGGTCTGCAAGCCGGAGACCGTCTCCTTCCCAGCCGGATAGAAAACCTCATGCGCGAGTCCACCCGGCAGACGGCGCTGGAATATGCCCTGTATCTTCTTTCCCGACGGAATTATTCCACCGGCCTCCTGCGGCGAAAACTCCTCGAGAAAGGGACCGACCCCAAACTGCTTCCGAAAATCATAGCGCAACTGACTGATAAGGGATTTCTTAATGACCGACTATTCGCGCGGCGAGCAGTAGAGTCGATTCTCTCCCGCAAGCCGGCCGGCCGACACTTCCTTGCCGCTTATCTTCGCTCCAAACTGGTTCCGCGCGCTATAGCCGATGAAACTGTCGCTGAGATACTGGAGGACGAAGATGAAACGGCGCTGGCGGTTCGTCTTCTGCAATCAAAACTGAAATCTCTTGCCAAATTTGACCTTGAAACCGCCCGCGCCAAAGCGTATAATTACCTCTCGCGCCGCGCCATAAGCTACATCGCGGCGAAAGAGGCATTTGAGATTCTCCGCAAGGAGATTGAAAAGTACGCTAAGACTTAGGTCGAAACCCTTCCGCCGTAGGCGGATTTCGACACTTACGGTGAGTCTCATGACTCACCATATACAAGACTTGGAGCCATTATAGAGCAGAGGTGACCAACTATTAAATCGCACGAAATCAGACAATCGTTTGTCGAATATTTCAAAGGGAAAGACCACAAAGAGCTCCCCTCTTCACCGGTTATCCCGTTCGATGACCCGACTATTCTTTTCACCAACGCCGGTATGAACCAGTTCAAGGATATCTTCACCGGCAAGAAGAAAGCGGAGTACAAGCGGGCTGTCACCGTGCAGAAATGCATGCGGGCCGGCGGCAAACATAACGACCTCGAAAATGTCGGCCGCACCGGACGTCACCATACTTTCTTTGAAATGCTCGGCAATTTCTCATTCGGCGATTATTTCAAGGAAGAAGCAATCACTTACGGCTGGGACTGGGTCACCCGCGTCTTAAAACTCCCTGTCGACCGCCTGTATGCCACCGTCTATGAAGAGGATAACGAAGCCTTCCGCCTCTGGGAGAAAATCGCCCCGGAACTTAAAAACGGACGGATACTCCGCTTCGGCAAAAAAGACAATTACTGGTCGATGGGGGATGTTGGTCCCAATGGTCCCTGTAGCGAGATTCATTTCGACCGCGGCAAGTCCGCCGCGGCGGACTGCGGCAAGCCGACCTGCACCGTCAACTGCGACTGCGAGCGGTATGTTGAAATCTGGAATCTGGTTTTCATGCAATTCAATACCAGGCCTGATGGCGCCATCGAAACCCTCCCCAGACCATCGGTTGATACCGGCGCCGGGCTGGAGCGGATTACCACTATCATGCAAAATGTCCCTTCCAACTATGAGACCGACGTCTTCCGAGAGATACTGGTTGATATCAGCCGTCTTTCCGGCAAGAACTATTCCCCTGATGCGAGCGGCGTCTCGCATCGGGTCATCGCCGACCACCTCCGGGCGCTCACCTTCTGCATCGCCGATGGCGCTGGGCTCTCCAACGAAGGGCGCGGCTATGTCCTGCGGCGTATCCTCCGTCGCGCTGCCCGTCACGGACGTCTGCTCGACCTGCATGAGCCGTTTATTTACAAACTGGTCCCGACTCTGGTCGGCATGATGGGAAAAGTCTATCCGGAGATAGCGAAACGTCAATCTCATATCGAAAATGTTATCCGCGCGGAAGAAGAATCTTTCGGGCGAACGCTCGACAACGGTCTGGAATTATTTGAAGATATCGCCCGCAGAGTGAAAGCCTCAGGAAACGACACTTTACCGGGAGACGAGATATTCCGCTTGTATGACACTTACGGCTTTCCGGTCGATTTGACCGAGGTGATGGCGGAAGAAAAAGGCTTGAAACTCGATTTAGCCGGTTTCGAAAATGCGATGGAGCGGCAACAGGAAAAATCGCGGGACGCTGCAAGTTTTGACACATCAATGGTACAAGAGCATGTCAAGCACATTGATGCCTTGATGAAGGCCGGGTTAGAATCTGAGAAGACCACTGATTTTATCTACGGGATGGAATCTCTGAACGCCGAGGTAAGGAAAGCCGTGAAATTGCCGTTTCCGAATGTCTCTCTTGTCCTTGATAGAACGCCGTTCTATGTCGAGTCCGGAGGGCAAGTCGCAGACACAGGAT
>JBFMEF010000182.1 GCA_040753495.1 Candidatus Zixiibacteriota bacterium | reverse complement strand
GGATTGCTTAAAGTAAAGGCGTCACCGCTCAATATATTCAGCCGCATTATCATCATAGTCGGCGTGAAAAATGGAATGAGTGAAAGGGTGACCACGACCGGCGAATCGGGCTCCTGGATAACATACATCGCCAGGAAGACCGGCAGAAGCAACGCCATGGTAATAGGGAAAATATAATTTTGCGCCTCTTTGTCGCTGTTGCAGATAGAGCCGATAAGAGCGAAGAGGGTGGAGTACATGATGTAGCCCAGAACCATAAAGACAATGAAAAAGAGTATAAAGACAGGATTAAAGACCATACCGGCAATATCGCCACGGATATTGAGGTCACTTCGGAAAGAATAAATCCCCAGCCCGATGATTATCCAGACGGCAACCTGAGTCAGGCTTGCCATTCCCAACCCGACAATCTTCCCGGCCATCAATTGAAATGCCGATACCGATGAGACCAGGACTTCCATAATGCGAGAATTCTTCTCTTCGATTACAGAGCGCATCAGGACCTGCCCATAGCCGATGGCGGTCGTGAATATCAGCATCACAAAGACCAGACCGCCGATATAAATGGTCATAAAGTCGCGCTCTTTCCCTCCCGGCGACTGCTCAATAAGAGCGATTTTCCGAGTCAGGTACAGGACAGAATCGACATTCAGATTGATATTAGATTTCTCCAGACGGATTCCCGACAGGATGTCGGAAATCACTCTCTCAAATCGGTTGGAGGTGCGGAAACTAAAAGATTTTGCCACCAGAATTATGCTGTCGCGGGATTCGGCATTCCGCCCTATTATCATATAACACCGCAGGTCTTTTGACTGTATCAATGAATCCAGACTTTTCTTGAGGGTGGCAAACTGAAGCGAATCATCGGGCGATATATTATGAATTCCAGTGACCTGATAAGCCGGGGAAGAGTCATCGAGCTTATATTTTTTTATCGCTTCCGCAAACCTCTCCCCCAGTTGCTGGCCGTCCAGGTCGATGATGGCGACTTTCTCCGTCCCGGCCGGCTTCTTCATTGCCAATAAAGCGGGAACAACCATCATCAGCGCCATAATGGCCGGGGTAAGGAATATCCCGATGATAAACGATTTCTTCTTGACGACTTGCGCGTACTCCCGCTTGATTACTATCCACATCTTACGCATGAGAGGCTCCTTCCGGAGCGGCGAAATCCTCCGGCTTTGCCCGCGCCACATCTATAAAAATGTTGTACAACGACGGTTCCATAAGTTGAAATCTTTTGACCTTGACCTTTTCGACTATCTGGCGCAGGACATCCTGACTGTCTACCGCCGGGCTCAGCCTCAATTCAACATAATTATTAAACTCGGTCACATTCTCTACTCCCGGTATCGAGCGAACAAAAGTGCTGTCGCCCTCCAATTCGACTTGAATAGAGTTCTTGCCGAACCGGCTCTTAACCTCCGACAGGCGGCCATCAATGACAAGCTTTCCCCGATTTATGAGACAGATGTAATCACATAGCTTCTCCGCCTGTTCCATTACATGTGTCGAAAAGAGAATAGTCTTCCCTGCTCGTTTCTCATCAAGCAGGATTCCTTTCACCAGTTCAATATTGAGCGGGTCCAGACCGGAAAACAGCTCATCCAGAATAATCAGGTCGGGGTCGTGGATAAGGGTAGTGATGAACTGCAGTTTCTGCTGCATACCTTTGGAGAGCTCTTCGACCTTGCGATTCTTATATTCGCTCAAGGACATTTTTTCCAGCCACCCGTCAACCTTTTTCACCGCATCCGGACGGCTCATCCCTTTCATTTCGGCAAGATAGGATATGACCTCAAGCAGAGTCATCTTCTTATAAAGGCCGCGCTCCTCCGGAAGATAGCCGACCCGGTCCTTAAAATCCTGATGGACCTTTTTACCCTCGACAATTATCTCGCCGGAGTCGGGGGCAATAATATCCATTATCATCCGGATGGTTGTAGTCTTGCCGGCGCCATTCGGTCCGAGCATGCCGTAGATTGCTCCTTTGGGCACAACCAGCGACAACTGGTCCACAGCCATTTTACCATCGTATGACTTGGTAATTTTCTCTAATCGCAAATACTCGTTCATCGCATACCTCAAGCGCCCTAATTAACATTCATGCGTTTCGGGGTCAACAAAAAAATTCAGAGATTAAGTTTGGCCATCATCTGTCGGGCGTTCTTTACCGCCTGCCCGAGGTGACAATTATTGAAAAATATGAAAGTCTTGCTTACCTGTCCTTCCAGCCGAAGAACCTTGCTCCTCCACTCCTCGAGTTCCTGGTCGGAGTAATCGTAGTCATAACGAAGCGCTCCTCCATCCCACCACTGAGCGGCGTTTCGGCCATGAAGCCGTATATAGGCAATGTCGGAAGATACCTTAAGTTCCGGCTTCAGAAGGCCCGGTAACTGTGGCTCATCAACCGAAACATACGGGATTCGCGCCGACTTGAGGGCTTTAAATGTGTCGGGATTATCCCAGCTACTATGACGAAATTCGACAAAGAACGAGTCTGGAGGAAAGTCCTGTGAGCATTCCGCCACATATTTGAGATTTGAAATGCTGTATTTGAAGGAATACGGAAATTGCGCCAGCACTCCCTTTAATTTACCGGACTCCTGCATAGGTTTCAGACATTCCATGAATGGCCCGCGCGCCTCATCCCTCTCGCGACGTTTATGGGTGAATTTATCGGGAGTCTTGACGATGAATTCGAAACCGGCCGGAGTTTTACGGTCGATGTTCGCCATCACTGCCGGATGGGGAATGCGATAGTAGGTGGAATTGATCTCCACGGACGGGAAGAATTTCAAATAGTGGTCAAGCATTTTCCCCTTTTCGATTTTCTCCGGATAGAAATTGCCGCGCCAGTCTTCGAAGCTGTAACCGGAGGTTCCTATCTTTATAATCATATCTGCCAATTCCCAATCTATGCTACGTAAAAGGCATCTTATTGATTCAGAGGTTTTTCTTTTTCCTGCTTTTCTGGAAACGGATTCTGCCGCATTCGGGGCAGACCCATTTCCGTTGTTTATGAAAGGAATGTTTCAGCTCTTTCATCGGACGACGGCAGCGCGGGCAGGTCATTGGAGGTAATGGAGAAAGTCCGTTAAGAGAAAATCGATTCTTCCTATCAGAGTCGACATGCGGGACATTACGGTGTAGCCGAAAGTTGCCCCGAAGAAGACCATCATGAAGTATGTCCCGATTTTGGCAACTCCGCCCAGAAAACCTTTATGCTCGCGGCTGAAGTAAAAATAAGCCAGAGTTGAAAGCAGCCCTGCCAGGACGACCAGCCCGGAGAAGTTGAATTGACTATCGGATGTTACTAAGGGTTGAATAGAATTGGAGACCTGCCGGAGAGTGCGCTCATAGAGCATAGCCGGAATAGCCGCGCCGGCCCCGGCGCCAATCATCAGGGCCAGAGGAATCCGGGAAAGCCAGCTTAGCCGTCGGCTGAATCGGCTAAACATAAGCAGGCCGAGAATTAACGGCACAGCTAAAAGCAGTTGCCCCTGCTGGAAGAGAGGCTGCAGCAGCTTATCCAGAATTGCCGTCTGCCAAAAAGTAACCAGGGCATAACCGATTGATAAACCGATGAGCAGCGACTCGGCGAATTTGTAGACGGGATTATCACGATATAAGAAAGAATAGATTGCCAGAGTAAGAAGTCCCGCAACAACCGCGCCCCAGTCCATCTACTTCTCCCCTCTGCGCTTTCTGAAGTAAGCGATGTTCCCGACTATTACCAGCAGAACTATAAACAGATGAGCGGCCGTCTGTGAAAGCAATGCTCGGTTCCCTTTGCCCGGCAAACCGAGAACTCCTTCATATTCGGCAGCTCCCACAATCCCCCCTATTGCCGAGTAAAGCTGACCCGAGCTCAAGTACGGGTCATAGGTTGTAATCATGGCGGCGGTAAAGCCGCCGAGGATTTTCAAGCCATGTTTCTTGCCGGTGTATTCAATCCATTGCACGGTCCGGTCGCCATCCGCCAGGGAGATGACAGCGGCAATCTGCTGATAATTTTCGACTCCCTGCATAATCGGAATCTCTGTTGAGTAATTGCCGAGATAATCCTGGGGAAATACCTGCTTGATAGATTCTCCCATGCCGAGTATGGCGGCTATATGCTGCGGTTTAAATCCCAGAAAAACATAATCTTCGCCATATTTCTTGCCATATTCATTGGCCAGTTTATTCAGAGTCTGATATCCGATAGCCGTTCCCTCGGCAAATAGCGACATCCCGATAATCCGTTGATTTCTGCTGAATAAATGGCGGAGAATTATATGACTAATCGGTTGAATTTCCGGGAGAGAAGATGCCTCGTGGTCAAAGGAAACGATTACTACTGAAGATGGCGGAAGGCTATTTATGAACTCGTATGACTTCTGAATATAGGGCGAGGTGGGGATTTTCCACTTGAGGGTAATCGTATAGGAGATGACCATAAGGGCGAAGAGTGACGCGAATATTGCCCAGCGAGTTCTCTGACTATTCATTACTGCCCCCTCAAGTAGGTTCGTTCCAGGCCGAGTATGACGCGCAGGGCGGTAGTCATAGAGCCCAGACCGATACCGATTAAAATCGCCCTTCGGGCAGCCATGGAGGGGTAGTCCTGAACCCAATAAGTCAGTTCGGGAAGGGCATCAGAAAGATATGTGGTTATCGGCATTCTCCCAAGAAGAACGATAAGGGCTGCCGCCAAAAGTATGGTGGCTTGCAGATTGCGGGCGCGAAAACCGCGAAAGGAAGCCGATGCCACAAAAAAAGCCAGCAGGGAAAATACGGTAGCCTGCATCGGGGCTTGCAGATTATCGAACGCCCAGAGGAAGGGGGAGCCGATTTTGGTGCCTCCAGTGATTGCCAGAAATGGCATTCCTATCAATCCTAATAGGCTGACAGTTTTAAAAAGCCGCTCTTTCCCGCGAAGGATAGCTTTCAGACTGTTATTAATGAAAGCCGCGACTCCGACAAATAGGGTGAACGCGAAAATAATCTGCCACCAGTCATTGACCTGATTGAACATGCCGCGCGCCACCGGATGTGCCGAAAAATACTGCAAGAACATTATCAATCCGGCTGCCAGGCAGACCACAAGGGGGATGCGGGAGGTCATTAGAGTTTCCACCATACAGATGAAGGGTCCAAAGTTGACCAGATGACGGCGATTATTATGAAAACGGCGATAATCAATTTGAGAATATCTTGAGCCTTAACGGTTGAAAGAATGACCTGGTTATTGGTCAGGTATCCCGACGCCGCGAAAAGCTCCTCCCCTATTAGCGTGTAATCACAGGCGACAATGAAAAAAGCCAGCTGAATGGTGGAATCGGTTCCGGCAATCTGAATGGCCCCGATGGTATTGCCGGTCTCCGCCATTATCAGCGATTCCGCCTCAAAAGTGCCCAGAAGAAAGACTGATGCCGGTCGTGTGCGGCTGATGATTCCATCCACCGCGGCGGCGTAACCGAACTGTGACGATGAAATATAAAAAATGTCATCGGGGTTGTAGCGGTCAGGATGACCAGCCTTTATATATCCCTCCTTTACCACCTCCTGGGCGACCGCCATAATCACCGGGTCATGAGTGGGATAGATCAAACGGCAGTCATAGAGCGCGGTTTTCTCGGCGACATTGGAAAGGATATTCATGGATGCTATGGTGGTTGGTCGCTGGATGTCGCCACCATATCCGGGGGTGAAGACAATCGGTGTGCCCATCTCGGTGGCGCGACCTACCGCTTCTTCGACCGCTTTCAGTCCCGGAATTTCTCGTATGAAAAAGCTTTTCTTCTTTCCAATGACCCCAACGGAATAGAGTACAACCGCGATAGATATGAGAGACGCAATCAGAGCCGGAAGGGTTCTGCTGTCAAACCAGGCGGTTGACGTTTCGGGACCATCCGCAGCGTTAACGGGCGACGCTAAGAAGAGTGTACAGAGCAGGAGAATGATAGCCGGTTCTAACAATATTACGAGCAATGCCTTCCTCATAATTTATATTAAATTTTCTGCGGCAGCCAAAATCAACAAAAAGTTTAACTTGACATTGAGGACAGCGCCTTTTATTTGATAAGCTATTATGAAAAGTATTTATATTTCACTCGCAATAATATCGCTTTTGCTTCTGCTCCAGTGCGGCGGCAGCAAGACTGACGGGGTTACTATTGAATGGTGGCAGTTCTGGACCGACCCGGCAATAAGACCTGCAATCGAGAAAATGGTTGCCGATTATGAAGCGGCAAATCCGGGTGTCAAAATCAATATTACCGATTTGACCTGGGCAAACGGGCATGAAAAAATCGTCATTTCTTTTTCATCCGGCGCGGCTCCCGATATCGTGGAGTTGGGTTCGGACTGGGTCTGGGAATTTGCTTCGGCCGGTCAGATTGCGCCATTAACTGCAGAGGTAGTCGCGGACACCTCCAAATTCTATGGCTGGGCGCCGTCCACTCTGGACAGTGAGATTTACGCCTTCCCCTGGATTCTCGGCACCAGGGTGCTTTTTGTCAATAATGAGCTTTCTGTCAAAGCCGGGCTCAAAGACAAATATGTTCCGGCTAACTGGGAGCATATGAAACTCCTTTGTTACAAGATTGATTCGCTGGGTGAGGATATCTATGGTTTCGGCGCCAACGCCGCCGAAAAACATACCTTGTATAAGAAATTTCTTCCATTTTACTGGTCAACCGGGGGGAAAATAATCAGCGAAGACGGCAGGTACGCCGTGATTTCCAGCGACAGATGTTATCAGGCTCTCAAATTCTATAAGGAACTTTCCGACAGTTGTGGCATGATTGATACTCAAAGGCGGCTGGAGGATGCTTTTCTTGCCGGAAAAGTCGGCGTTATTATTTCAGGGGATTGGCTCCTCAAGAGGATAAAGAAGGAAATCCTTGATTTTGATTTTGTTACGTCTTTGATTCCCGGACCTGAATATCCGGGTAAATCATTTGTCGGGGGGGAATATCTGGCTGTCAGCAGCCAGTCGCCGCATAAGAAAGAGGCTATCCGGTTTATCAAGTATCTTGCGTCTAAAGAGAATCAAATATTATTCTGCAAGACGAACTACTCTGCCAATCCCTCGCATAAAGAAGCCGCCCTTGACCCATTCTTTAAAGATGACCCGAACATTATGACCTTTGTTTCGCAGCTTCGTCTCTCCGACTTCCCTCCCCCCGACCCGCAATGGGTCTATATTGAAGATATTATTGAGACCATGCTCGAAGATATTCTGTTTAAGGGAGCGCCTATGGTGGAGACGCTGTATGAAGCGCGCAATAAGATTCAGAAGCTGATTGACAGCAAATGAAGAGGCAGTCTCTCGCCGGAAATCTTCTTGCCTCCCCCTGGACTCTGACATTCCTGGCTTTCTGGCTGTTTCCGCTGGTCTATTCGTTCTTACTCGGATTCACCGATTATCGCCTGATGCGCTCCGATTACAACTGGGTCGGGTTCGAGAATTACTTGAATCTTTTTCGGGATAAGGCTTTTATCGAGGCGCTGACAAATACTTTCATATTTGTTCTTGGAACAATTCCTTTTACGACCGTCATCGCGCTGATTCTGGCGCTTCTGGTGGAAAAGAAAATCCCGGGCCAGGCTCTCTTCCGCTCCGGCTATTTTGTGCCGTCTGTCACGTCCATGGTCGTTATTGCCCTTGTCTTCACCAACTTATATTCGCGCGACGGTTACCTCTTCCTGCTGGCTAAGATGCTGTGGATGCATCCTCCTGAAAACGGCTTTCTTCTTTCCAGCAAGACCGCTCTGCTTTCGATAATGGCAATGGATGTCTGGATGTCGGTCGGATATTACATGTTGATTTTTCTTGCCGGATTGAAGGCGATACCGGAGGAATTGTACGAAGCGGCATCGGTAGCCGGCGC
>JBFMEF010000181.1 GCA_040753495.1 Candidatus Zixiibacteriota bacterium | reverse complement strand
TGACCATGACGGCCGGTTCGGCTTCGATTTTGAGATGCTGCTTCGTCTGTCAAATTCTCTTGCCTTGAAAGGGGCTCTCCTGGGAACTCCCTCGACGATAACATCTCAAATCGGCATCGGCGCCGCTCCGCCGCCGCCGGGGTACCGCTTACTGAATGCCGAAACGGAGCATTCTCTCTATCGCTTCCTGCTGAGCCTTCAGATATACACATCGCCGCCTCAGTTTCGCCCTCGGACAGGTTATCTTTATATACAAACCGGCGCCGGTCTTGCCGTGGAAAAGCTACTGCAGAGAACTCGGTATCTGATTTATGACGAAGAATACAATGGCACAATCCGCGATAGCCGCGGCGGCATTATCCTTGATTTTGGAGGCGGTCTCGGATTCTATTTGACCGATAGAGTAGCGCTGGAACTTGCCGTTTCGATTGACGCCCCTTTCATTGTCGGCTCCGATGCCGATTATCTTCAAGGCGCCGGTGATTTTCCCTCTACTTATTATAACCGGTTGGGCGTTTCCGTCTTCTTCTAACAGACTCCAGGCGGTTACATCATATCGTACGGGTCAACATCGACCGTCAATTTGACCCGCGACGGCAAACCGAAGTTTTTCTCGGTCTGCTCCCATTTGTCCAGAAATTTCACAAATTGCACCACTTTTTCCACCTTGATAAACAGATGCCGGCGGTACATCCCCCGCAAGCGGTACAGCGGGCAGGGAGCAGGCCCGAGAATCTCGGTGCGAAGAGCCGATTTGTCGAGCGAATCTTTCAGCCGGTCGCGGAACTCGCGCGAAAATTTCACTGCATCTTCCTCTTTCTTGCAGGCAAATCGAAAATTTATGATATGCGAAAACGGCGGATAGCGAAGTTGTTTGCGGGAACGGATTTCCCTTTCGAAAAAGGTTTCGTAATCCTGGCGGGCGGCATCATCGATAAGGGGTGTCTCCGGATTGTAAGTCTGTATTATCACTTCCCCCGGTATAATTCCCCGTCCGGAGCGACCCGCTACTTGTATCAGTTTGGCGAAAAGTTTTTCCGGCGCGCGGAAATCGGGCATCTCCATTCCGATATCCGCCATCAGCACGCCGACCAGCGAAACATTGGGGAAATCTATCCCCTTGGTGACCATCTGCGTGCCCAGCAGAAGATTATATTTCCCCGATGCGAAATCGCTCAGAATAATATGCGCCCGGTCGCGGCCTGAGGCGCTGTCGGAATCGAGACGAATCATCTTCGCCGACGGAAATATCTCTCCAATTCTGTCTTCGACCTTTTGCGTGCCGGTGCCGATATAGACAAATTTCTCCCCCTGGCAGATGGCGCACCGGTTGTATCCGGGGTCGAGATAGCCGCAGAAGTGGCACATCAGTTTATTCCCGACCCGATGGTAGGTAAGATGCAGTTCGCAATGGGGGCAAAGGGGAGTATGGCCGCAATCGGTGCATTTGATGCGGGGCGAGAAGCCGCGACGGTTGAGGTAAAGTATCACCTGCTGACTTCTCTCCAGCGATTCATTAACTTTGGCGCGAAGAGTCGCGGTGAAGAAGAGATTCTCCGCGGAAACGCGCTCTTCTTTCAGGTCGATGAGACGGACCAGCGGAAGTTCTATCTGCTCGGGGCGACGGGTCAACTGGAGAAGTTGATAGCGGCCATCACGGGCGTTTTGAAACGATTCGAATGAGGGGGTGGCGGAGCCGAGGACTATCGGGATATTCGCCATTTTGGCGCGCATCACGGCCGCATCCCGCCCCTGAAAGCGGGGAGAGGGGTCATCCTGCTTGTATGATTCATCATGCTCTTCGTCAACGATAATTATCCCCAGATTCTTCAGCGGAGCGAATATCGCCGAGCGGGGACCGATTACAATCGGATAGCGGCCGTCGCGAATATTCTGCCAGATAGCGAGACGTTCTTTTCTGCGGAGCGCGGAATGCATAAGTGCGATTCTATCGCCGAAGAAATTCCGGAAATATGACAGAAGAGTCCCGGCCAGAGCGATTTCGGGAACCATGACCAGGGCTGTTTTACCCTGCTGGAGAAATTCCTCCACCACCCGGCAGTACACCAGCGTCTTGCCGCTGCCGGTGATACCGTGCAGCAAGAATGGACTGAACTTACCCTGACCTGCCAGTATCGCTTCCATCGCTGACTGCTGCTCATCATTTGGAGTCAAACCGCGGGTATCGGGACGTTCCTGAAAATATTTAAAATCGCTCAAGAGATTTTCTAATGATAGGACGCTTCGAGGCGAATGGTAGCTGGCAACCACCGCGCCGGAGGCGACCAGAGCGCCGATTGCGCCGGGATGCTTTTTCTCCAGAGACGTTATAGTTCTGGAAGTCAGAAATTCTCTTCGCCGGTAATTTTTAATCAGCCGCGATGCCAGCCCCAGCCTTTCCGCCTGTTCCGGGAAAGCCGGAGTGAGACAGTATGTCGGTTTCCGCAGTTGGCGCAGTTCCGGTGGAAGCGCCGCCGTTAATACGTCGGCTAACCCGCAGAAGTAATAATCGGCCATCCATTGCAGAAATCGAAACAGCTCTTCCGAGAACAACGAATCCGGCTCCGGCAGAGCCAGCACCTCTTTGATTTCGACTTCTGGTATCTGCGATGCCCGCTCAATAAAATACCCCCAGACTTTGCGTCGCCCGAACGGCACCAGGCAGCGCTGACCCGGCGCGGGGCGTCCCAGTCGCGCGGTATCGATACGATAGGTGTAGAATTGTCGCGGTCCGCCCGGAATAGCGAGATTTATCAGTTCATCTTCCATAGAAAAAAAGGCAGGTCGAAAAAGACCTGCCTTAGCCACAGATGAAATTTCTTTACAGCTTGTTCAGTTCATCAATCTTTGCCTGGGCTTTGTTGGCTTTGGCGGTGTTGTTAGTGTTGCTGTACAGGTCGCGCAGAACCTCCCAGACTTTTACATCACCGGGGTCCAATTCCGTAGCCTTTTCCAGCGGCGCGATAGCCTCTTCGAATTTCTGAATCTGAATATAGATATCGCCCAGGTTGACCCAATGGTCTTTTTTGAACGGCTCCAGCTCGGTCAATCTCTTGAAGGCTCCGGCGGCATCTTCATACTGACCATTGACCAGAGTAACCACGCCGTACTGCTCCAGCGCTTCGATATTTTCCGGCTCGAGTTTGATTCCCTGTCCGAGATAATATGAAGAGGAATCAAGCAGGTTGTCGCGGACAGTCATATAACTATTCGCCTCGGCCGGCTTATTAGCCTGGGTCGCTTCTTTAATAGAGTCGGAATAAGCCTGCGATTTTATCAGGAAATAACGCCCCACATCAATATAAGCGGCGCTTAAGTTGGAATCAGCCTTGATGGCGCGTGTGTCATAGATATAAGCGCTGTCAAACATCCGCATATTGTTAAAGCAGATAGCGATATTCAAAAGTGTGCCGGCGTCATCGGGCACTTTAGCCGACAACTTCTTGAAATACTCCGCCGCATTCGACCAGTCATTCGACTGAATATATCCATAAGCGGTGTTCTGAATCAGGTAAAGAGAATCCGGCTCCAGGTCGGTCGCCTTGCGATACCAGACCACCGATGAATCGAACTCCTTGAGACGGTCATGGGTCAACGCCACCCCCTCGTATGGACGATACTTAGAGGGGTCAACCGCTATAGCCAGGCGAAAGTACCCTTTAGCGCTGTCGGCGACCGCTTTCAATTCGGCTGATGCCGCCTCTTTTTCGGTGGAATCAGTCGCTTCTTTTATCCGGGGGATAATCTCCTCGTCAATCCGTCCAAGGGCTTTGACGCCGATGTTATAATTCTCCGCCCAGTAGTAAACCTTGATGGAGTCTATTACATTGCTGAACTTCTTGCAGTCATTCTTAAGATTCTTTTTTATGTCGTCGCTCTTGCAGGAGGCAAACATCGAGTCGTAGTTGGCCGCGGCAAGAGTGAAATACTCAATCTTGCGATTGAAATCATTCTCCTTGCCGGCATACTCGGAATAGATATTGCCCTTTAAGAAATACCCTTCTGGAACCGGGCCGTAATGGCCAATCATCTCGTTGATGAACTGAAGCGCCTCTTCATATCGGGGGTTCTTGTCCAGCATGGCGATTTTGGCTGACTTGAGGTAAGCCGACTGCGGCAACTTGGGACGATTCTGGGCAAATCCTATCGCCGGCAGGGCTAACGCTAATATGATTAAAGTTACTACAATATGTTTATAATTCCGCATTGGCTCCTCCCATGCAGGGTTCTGTTTTATTTCTCATAACAGTCCGCCAATCTAATATCTTATTCTCAGGGTGTCAACCCAAATTGAGCAGCGCCCTCACGATGTCCGCGCGGTGAAATTAAGTAGAACCGTTTCATTGGCTTTCACCGGTATTTTGAAAATTATAGTG
>JBFMEF010000180.1 GCA_040753495.1 Candidatus Zixiibacteriota bacterium | reverse complement strand
ATCCTGTCATCAATCCCCGGCTGATACATATCCGGGGAGTAATTGAGGTCTTTTCGGTACGGAAATTTCCGGTCAATCCGTTCATAAATCTGATAGGACTCAAAGCTCTTGACCAATCTGAACCCGACCGTTGTGGGCAGAGGCTCACGTGTTATGATATGACTGACAAAATCCTCCGATTTTGGCTGATTAGATTCAAAATAGATTGGGATATTTTTATGAAGATGGAAATACCCGCCGCTTTGAAACCAGAATTGAGACATATCAAAAATCCCGACGACATTCGGGGCGTCCGAGAGGTAACGGTAAGCCTTAAGCGCCGGCTCTTTCTTGAGGACTCCTTGACGATAGACTTTCGATTCCCCCGGTAATAAGCCCAGAAATCCTCCCGCTGAAACCAGCAAGAAGATGGCAATAAATATAGCCGACATTCCCCCTGGTCTGCCCGAATTACTGCTTCTACCGAAATCATTAGAGGCAATCACTCCCGCTGAAATTATTATTAACGGAATGGCAAGATAAATAAACCGGATGCTGACCAGATGGTCTTTCAGAGGCAGGAAAGAGTGCAAAATAATTATCATTGCCGCCGACAGCGGAATAATCCAGTGGCGACGAAGAAACCAGAAAGCGGCCGCCAATATTACCCAGTGCAGATAAAGCGAAGAGCGCCCCAGCGAGAGTAAGAATTCCGGCGAGAAACGGGGAGAGATGGCACCGCCAAAGCTGAAATGCTGATTAATCTCGATATAATTGACATAAGATTCATAAAATTCGCCCAGGGTGAGGGCATCCAGCGCGCCGGCGCCGATAATAGTGACGACCAGCGCCACCGCCGCCAGTGCCGCCTTTCTGACTTCAATACCATAAATGATATGAACAAAGTAAAAGACCACCAGCGGCAGATACTGGACTCGCAATGCCGCGGTCAGCGCCAGAAGAACTGCCGCCGCCATAAATCTCAATATTCCCGTCTCGCGATACGAAATCGCCAGCGCCATCAGGAAAAATGTTGTCGCCCAGACCTCGCTTAAGGGACGAATCGAAAAATAGGCTATCTCATACCAAAAAGCGCAGAAAAAAGCGGCGATTAGACCGGCTTTCATACCGGCCATCTTTCTCCCCAAGAGGTACGCCGCATAGACCAGCCAGAGCGACAGAGCGCCCAGAATCACTCGAATTGCCGGTATATAAATATTCGGATTATCCCATCCGAGCCACTTAAAGGGGTACAAGAAGAGGGCGGTCAATCCGGGCGTAAGCCAAGAGCGAACCGAATAGCGAAATTCCCATGGTATTAATCCATATCCGAAAACCAGCCGATGCGCCTGCTCGAATATCTGAAAATTCTCATCGGGATGACTGAGATTGTCGGTAAAAAGAGCCAGAGCCACCCGCAACAGCAATCCGCCGGACAGTATCGCCCAGAGAATCCGTTTGCCGGTCTGATTATTAAAGCTTTGCGGGTCCAGTACTATTTCCTTGTCTCAGTGCGATATACGAGTATTGCGGCACAATTGATTCATATTTGGGGCAGTTTTCCTTATGGAGCAGATTCGACAACGGCTGGTCAATATCTCAGAAGCTTGGGGTTCTTAGAAGCGGAGAAGATTTGGGATGGTCTGGTAAATATACTTCACTCTCATCCGGCGGTCTTTTCCTTCGCCGACAATAGATTCAATCCTGATTTTGGCGTAATTCCCATCGGCAGTTTTGACGGCGTAACTTTCGCCTGCCCGCACAGGTATTCTGTCCATTGCGGGGATATCCAGGCTGAATCTGGAATGCTGGTAAATATCTCTGGTCGCCCCCAGGGAATAAAACTGCGATTCTCTCAAAAATCCGTTGAGACGGTGCGGCGAAGAGATATAATCGAAACCGTCCTTGCTGAAAAAAAAGAGGTCATTGCCTGAGGCATCCGCCCTGACCGGTTTCCCCGCGGCAAAAGAGAAGCCATCATTGATATCGGCATACCTGAAAGCCAGAAGAAATTCCCCTTCAGGTCGACAGATGGCTGCGACCTGATTGGACGACACCGAAAGACTGCCATCCGGGAATACCGTCCGAACCGTCACGAAATATTCCGTTCCATTTTCCAGATTATCAATCAGCATGGTCTCGAAACTTCCCTCGGGGTCAGTATCTCCCGGATAGGGGGCGGAATTGTACGGTTTTATTCGCGACGGCATTTCGCTGTCAAGATACCTGTCATCCAGCGGCTCCCGCAGAAGATAAATATTATATCCTGACAGAAGAACATTGGGCGGGCAATTGGTATTCCATTTCAAGAAAAGGTTGCGATTTCCCGGCTTAATTGTCAGTTTGGTCGGCGCGCAGAAGTACAACTCTTTGCGAATTTCTCCTTCATCTCTGGGAAAACGTTTGGCGGGGGCGCAACTGATATGAATGAATAAGCAACCAAAGAGAAATGGCCAGTATCTCATATGACAGCAAGCTCCGTCTGCCGGGGGCAGAGGAATCGTCCTCCTTTTTCCGTTACCTCCAAATCCTCTTCCAGTCCAACATAACCAATTCCGGGCAGTTCGATTCCCAGTTCTACCGTGAAAACATTTCCTTTCTCAAGGGGGATTTTGGGCGCCACTCCGTAACGTTTCCAGAGCGGTCCAACGAGGGCAGAGCCATCATGCACCGAGCGCCCAATCTGATGTCCCAGGGCATGCTGATATTCTGGGTAACCGGCTCTGGTGAGAATCTGCCGCGCTACGGCGTCAATTTCATGCCCCACCGCCCCCGGTCGATAGAGCTTGGCGGTTTCATCTATAACTTCACGGACCTTATCAAACGCCGCCAGAAGTTCCGGCGGGGGAGCGCTTTCGTTTTTTCGGCGAACATAAACGAGTCTCTGAATATCGGAGCAATAGTTTTGCAGCCGGACTCCAAAATCGACATGCAGCAGGTCCCCCGGCTCCAGAACCGCTTTGGTCGGATGACCGTGTCCCGGCGATGATTTCGCTCCGGCATTGACGATGGTGTCGAAGGAGTTTTCCCCTCCCAGCAACTTGATACTGTGGTCGATCAATTGTCCTATCTCTATTTCGGTCATGCCGGCTCTGATGCTTTTCAACGCCTTGTTCCAGCAATCTGCCGCCATAAAGGCGGCCGATGAAATCAGCTCCACTTCTTCCCGGGTTTTGCGGCCCCGGAGAAGTGAAATTATCTTTTCCGAGGAGATGAATCGCGTCCGATATTCGCTTCCTTCCAGATACTCGTTCAACAGCAAGAACATCCCGTGCGTCAGGCCATCCGCGGCATCATCGCTCGGCGAATAATTGAGCGCTATGCTCTGGGGGGCGTTTTCCTCTATGATTTGTCTGATTTTGGGTCCGCAGTCCTCGACATACGGCACCACTGTACGGAATCGTCTGGCTCGCTCAAAATCGGACGCATCATAATTGCCGACCAGCGCCAGCGTCTGGCCGCTGCGGAAGAAGAAAAAAGCCGACTGCCAGACCACTTTATGCCCCACTACCAGGGCGAGCGACGGGTCCGCCATCATATCGGATTCACGGCAGAAAATCATCCAGAGGTCGATATTCAATTCTTTCAGGATATCGATAGCCTGCTCCATTTTTGCCTTGACCAGGTCCATCATTCGCCTCGCAGTTCTTTTTGGGAAGAAGGTAGCGCCGATAACCCCGCGCCGCCCTCAATGACACTCCTGCCGTTGCTATTCGGCTCCGAAAGCGCCTGCTGACGGGCGAGCGACTCAATCTGTTGTAACGGTTTTTCCAGCTGATTGCGGCGGGTAGTGACAATTGTATTGAATTCGTTCTGCAGCTCTTCAATTCTTTTCCCCAGTTTGTCCATCCCGACGATAAACTGCCCCCATTGCTTATAGAAAGCGCTCATCAGCTCCAGAATCTTATGCGCTGACCGTTCCAGATTAAAATTGTCAAGAGACTGGCGAATTATCGCCAGAACCGCGTAAAGGGTGACCGGCGAGCAGACAATTACTTTTGACTTGAGGGCGTTATCCACAAAGGAAACGTCATTCTCAAGCAAAAAGGCATATACCTGCTCATTGGGAATAAAGACCAGAACATAGTCGAGCGTTCCCGATTCGGGATTGATATAGTCGCGCCCTGTCACATCTTTTATCATCTTGGTGGCGTCGGCAAGAAACTGCTTGCGGTAACTCTGGCGAAGCGACTCGTTGGTCTCCTCGCAATACTTGATATAATTGTCCAGGGGAAATTTGACATCCATATTAAGGAAACGGTTCTCCGGCAGAAGAAATGTATAATCGGGTCGCCGCCCGGTCTGGGCAAAATCTCTCTGCTTGCGATAGTTTATTCCTTCCACCAGACCGGCCACTTTCAAGAGGTCTTCAGCCATTCTTTCCCCCCATTGACCGCGCACCTTTGAGCCGGAGAGAATCTTGCTCAACCCGGTCGTTATTTCCTGCAGTTTAGCGGTTTGCTCCGATTGATTCTGCAACCCGCGATTGAGGGCGCCGAATTTTTCGTTGCGGTCGCGCTCGAAAGCCGTTATCTGCCCCTGCATCTTTTCCAGCTCCGTCCGGATATGCTGGAGCGTGTTATCAATCAGTTCCTTCTTAGATTCGAGTTCCTTAATGTTGGACTGGGAGGCTTGCGCCAGGCGCTCTCCTGCCAGTCTCAAAAACTGCTCCGAATTCTGCGCCAGCGCCTGTAAGGACGCCTTGCCGAAGGACTCCTCTATCCTCTGAAGAATATCGCGCTCGATGCGCCGGCTGTAGATTCTTACCACCACGAAGATTGCCGCGCCGGTCACCGCGAGAAAAAGTATTGAGATTATCAACAGGTTCATTTCTAATATCTCGTTATATCCACCCTTGTAATGTTATTGATACTTCTTCCCAGGAATTGCTTTACTACTTGAGAGAAGCGGTCGGGGACATCGGACACATAAAATTTCACCGTCGCTTCGCCGGCTGAAGCACGCAGCAGTTTTTTCTCCGCCAGCGCCTCAGCCACGGTTCGGGCCGTTTCCTCCGCCGAATCCACCAGGCGCACCTGCTCACCCACAACCTTGCCGATAACTTTCTTCAATAAAGGATAGTGCGTGCATCCTAGGACAAGCGTATCAATATCCACATCTGTCAAAGTCTTGAGATAATCCTGCGCTATCAGGTAAGTCGCTTCCTTCTCAATATACCCTTCCTCCGTCAGAGGCACAAATAACGGACAAGCTAAGGAGAATACTTTCACTTCGGTGTTTCGGGCTTGAATTGCCCGGGCATAACTGTCGGAACCGATTGTGGCAACCGTCCCGATTATTCCAATTCGACCGTTCCTGGTATACTTCACGGCCGCCTCCGCCCCCGGCTCAATCACCCCCAGGATATCAATGTCAAATTCTCCGCGGACAGTCTCCAGCGCCACCGCCGAGGCCGAATTGCATGCCGCCACGATATACTTCACCTTATGTTCCATCAAAAAAGAAATGTCCTGACGGGTGAATTTGGTGATTATTTCCTTGGAGCGTCCGCCGTACGGGGCGCGCCCAACATCGCCGAAATAGACTATATTTTCTTGCGGCAGATGCCTCATGATTTCCGCCGCTACCGTCAGCCCCCCCACTCCGGAATCGAATATCCCTATCGGCTTGTTTTTTATCTCATCCTGTGTCATCTATTTATTCTCATACTTCGCTTTGAATCTTTTCAGTCCTTCATAGATGGCTTGCGCCACCTCCTCGCGGAAATCTTTGCTCTTGAGTAGCTGCTCATCGCCGCGATTGGTTATAAAGGCGGATTCTACCAGCACTGAAGGCATATAGACGCCGTTCAAGACATAAAATCCGGCCTGGTCGATGCCGCGACTGTCCGTAGAGTTAGCCTTCCGCCTGAAATCCCGTTCTATCATTGCCGCCAAATCGGCCGATTCGGTTTGAAATTCGGTTTGAATCATGTCGCTTAATATATGGCTTAAGTCATCATATTGCGAATCCGGCTGATTTCCCAGCTCGGCAAGAAAGGTTGCGTTTTCAAGTTGCGCCACGGCCCGGGCGGAGTCGTTCTTTGCCGGCGCCAGAAAAAAGACCTGAAAACCGCGCGCCGCGCGCTTGACCGAAGCATTGGCATGAATTGAAACAAAGATATCCCCCTTCTCTTCGTTGGCAATCCGGGTTCGTTCTGCCAGAGATAGATACTCATCTTTTTCTCTGGTTAATACCGCCGAGAATATCTTGTCCTTTCTGATGATCTTCGCCAGCCGTTTGGCGATATCGAGAACTACGTCCTTTTCTCTGGTGCCGTTGTGACCAATGGCGCCATAGTCGCTTCCGCCATGCCCCGGGTCAATTATGATTCTATCAATCAGGTCATCGGGACCGACATTTTTCAACCCGTTATTTGCGATTGGCGCCACCAGAGAATCTATTAGAGATATCTGAATCCGGTCGGGGTCGGTCTGGAGACGATGAGTCATCTTGTCAATCTTCCGTCGCAACCTCAATGACACCTGGGCCGAACCGGGATTCTGAAGAACATTCATATCCACCAGAAAATCTTTGTCCCGGCGGCTGAGCAGTTGCCTGCGGTTGACCGTGCCCTTTGGTATGGTGATATTGAGCCAGTTTCCCTCCGATTGGAATATCTCATAATCCTTGATTCCGCTGATAAAAATCTCAATCAGCAATCCGTTGGCTTTGGGGGAGAATGCCAGGTCGGTAACATTGTACCATTCCGAATCGACCCGAATCGTTTTGCGATGCGCATCCCAGGAAACCTGCTCGGGGCGAATCCGGTTCAAGACCGGCATAAAGGTCTCTGCCGGAAGATACAATTCCCCATTCCTGATAATAACCGGATAAACCATGTTCCGGACCGAATCCCCCATCCGGAGAAACGGCGAATCGACAAAGAAGATTGTCTTACTCGCTGAGGATTGATAGGCGATGGATAGCCCGACTTCCTCCCAACTAATGCGGTCACCAAACAACTCCGCCAGCTGCGACATGGAGAAATAGAGAACATTCTTTTCGATGATATAATCAATCTTTTCCGTGCCTCCGGAGAGCTGGACCGACAAAAGCTCCCCTTCCGCAGCCGGCGCAACTAACCCCGCAAATAATAGAAAGAGAAATAAAATATATCTGGTCATTTTGTTTTTCGTCTCATCGCTCTTTCAATCGCCCGCGCCGCTTCCTTTTCGGCAGTTTTCTCCCGTTTATCGTAACTCTTACGCCCGCGGGCAATAGCCAGTTCGATTTTAATTACAGGTCCCTTGAAATAGATTCGCAGCGGAATCAGAGTGAATCCTTTTTCCTCGGTGGCGGCGAACAGACGGCGGATTTCCCGTTTGTGCAGCAGCAACCTTCGAGGGCGAAGCGGCTCATGGCCGTCGCGGGTCGCCATTTCGTACGGCGAAATATGCAGGTTGTACAGAATAACTTCCCCGTTCTCGACTGCGGCGTAACTGTCGGAGAGATTGACTTTCCCCATTCGCAAAGATTTCACTTCGCTCCCTTTCAGCTCGATGCCGGCTTCACGACGGTCGAGAATCTCGTAGTTGTGAAAGGCTTTGCGGTTGGTGACGATACTCCGCTCTTTTTTCTTCTCCTCAGGCATGGGGCTAAATATAGAGGAGAGGCATACCGGTTGCAATTGTTTTATTGATTGCTTATTTTGACTTCGGCAGAGGAGCCAGTAATGATTGTATCGCTCTATCAGAATAACCCCCGTTTCGGAAAAGTGGCTGACAACCTGGATCAACTGCTCAGAGCCGCTGGTCCACATAAATTCGACCTTCTGGTGCTTCCGGAGCTTTTCGCCACCGGTTATCTTTTTGCCGACTTCAATCAGGCGTTCCTGTTATCGGACGAAGCCGGCAAAGGGTATCTTTTTGAGAGCATCCGGAAGTTAGCCGCCGAGAAGAACAGCCTTATCATATATGGCTTTCCCGAGCGGCGAGGGAAGAGGCTGTTCAATTCCTCTATAGCGGTTTTTCCCGATGGGCAGTATCTTCTCTATCAGAAAAGCCACCTCTTCGACACCGAAAAAGAGATTTTCTCTCCCGGTGAATCCGGTTTCTCGGTATTCTCTTTTCGAGGCGCCCGCATCGGTATGATGATCTGTTTTGACTGGCGTTTTCCCGAGGCGGCGCGCAAACTGACTCTCCTGGGCGCCCAGATAATCTGTCATCCCTCCAATCTGGTCTTACCCCATTGCCCCGATGCCATGATTACCAGAGCCCTCGAAAACGCCGTTTTTACCATTACCGCCAACCGTATCGGCGAAGAAAAACGACCTGGCTTGACTCTCCGTTTCATCGGTAAATCGCGAATAATCTCACCCAACGGGGCAATTCTGGCGCAGCTTGATTCCGAACAAACCGGATTTATCGCCGTCGATATAAACCCAGAACTCGCTGATAATAAACGGGTTACTGCGAATAATGACCTCCTCGCCGACCGTCGCCCGGAACTCTATTAGGCTTTTCTGGTTATAACAGCGCCGTATTATTCCGCAAGCCTTTTCCTGATTCTTCGCAAAAGTAATTGCCAGCCACATCTTTCGGCTAATGAAAAC
>JBFMEF010000179.1 GCA_040753495.1 Candidatus Zixiibacteriota bacterium | reverse complement strand
GGAATTCTCCAACCCGAAATCAGCGAACTGAGCGAATAATTGGAGAGATTCTCCCGGTCGCTGTAGTCTTCCAGCATCTCTTTCAGGCTTTTCTGCTGACGAGACAGCCGTGACCAGATTTCCCCCGCTTCCTCGGGGCTGCTGGGACCGATAGCCACTTTTCCTTCAAGGTAAGCGCCATCGGTATCGATCAGGAAAAGAAAGGCGCGGTTAAATCCGAGTCCTTGATTGGCGGTAACCCCGGTCAGAATTATACGGAGGACTTCGTCCAGGTCGGCCGTCGATGACAGCGCCTCGGAAACTTCGGCGAGAATCGACAATTCCAGAATCGCCTCCTCCAGCTCCGCTTTTCGACGGGCGCTCCCGGTAACATCCTGCAGAATCCCGATGATACCAAGCGTTTCCTCGGCTTGTCGTCGGAAAGGGCTCACATATACATTCAGAGTAGCAAAATGCCCCTGACGGTTGGAGCAACGGTGCTCCGGCAGGACCAGATTTCTTCCTTCGATGATCTGACTGAGGGAGTTCATCAGGCTGGTATTGAGGACGGCGTCAATATCCCGAAGTGAAGAGCCGCCGGCATCAGCGGGCTCCTGGTACCCCAGAATGGATGAGGCATTCCGATTCATATAACTTATTATTCCCTGCCGGTCGGTGATAAAAATGCCAAGCGGCATATCATCAAACTGGGCTTTCAAAAACGAGAGATACTCGTTGGTCACTACATCCTGCAGAATTTCCATCATCCCTTTACTCCCGAAGTCGATTTATGAAGATTCAGCATTCTCACGCCGTCCAGGTCATCCAGATATGATTCCGACACGAGGTCTTCAATCTGAAGAAGCCGGCGATTAATTTCGGCGATTTTCATCGCCTCATTTTCAATGCATTCCAGCCGCTCAATTAAATCCGGCGCCAGCTGGTCGCGGATGAGCGCCAGGCATTGCGTCTGCCCGACAATCACCGCCAGCGGATTGTTAATTTCATGATTGACCGACCGCGCCAACTCTTTAACCGCCGACAGTTTTTCGTGATTGATAATGTGACGCTGCGATTCCATCAATTCCTCATGCGCCTTCTGAAGCGCCTGATTCTTCGCTTCCAGTTCCGCCTGATATATCAGCCGTTCTATCGATATGGCAATCTGGTCGCCGACAATGGTCAGCAGTTTCAGGTCTTTGTCACGGAAAAAATCGGGCAGAGTATGAGCAAAATTAACGGCCCCGATGAGCTCCTCCGCTACCAGAAGAGGGATGCTGAGGAAAGAGCTGCGGGTTTTCTCCGGGGGACGGTCGAGGTTGCGGATGTTGGATAATAGCACCGGTTTTTTCTGGCGCGCCGCCCAGGCCGTGATACCGCTGCCCACTTCAAACTGCACAAAGTCGATCGGCTCTACCCGTTCTCCCAGCGAAACCATTTCATCCAGACGTTTCCGCTTCTTGTCATAGAGATAGAGCGTCGCCGATTCAAAGGCGACAATCTCCTGAATCATCTTGAGAACTCTGGCAAAGGTCTCCTTTCCCGGTGGTTCATTGCGGATGACCGCCGCCACATCGGCCACCAGGCTGATTTTATTCCAGAATCGGCTGATTGGTTCTTCCGTCTTTTTTCGTTTAGCTGCCTGATTCATTTCTTTGCCAGACTTTTTATTTTGTCCACGATGTCATCAGCCGCCAGTTGCTCCAGGGCGTCGAACAGACCGATTTTCTGGTCCGCCGGAATCATCAATGCCGGATTGTCGGGGTCGTCTTCCGATATCTGCCATTGGTCGGAGGCTTTGATTTCACAGGAGATTTTTTCTGCGGAAACGGCGATTCCCCGCTCCAGGTCAAATATTCGTAGCCGTCCGGTCAGAACGGCATAGGTGCGGTATCGGTACACAAGAATGGGAAAGATAGTCGCCTTCTTTCTGGTCAGGTCGATACGGTCGATGATAATATCCACAATGAAGCGCGCCTGGCGGGCTCGGCCGAAGGAAACTATTCTCTCCAGTTCGCCGGCGTTGCCATCCTCAAAAGCTTCCCGGCTGACAATGGTTATCGGCGCCGCCACCTGCGACACTCCATATTCAATCTTTTGTATCAATCGAGCGTCACAATACGGTGATTCCGCAATATCGACGGCAACAATTATCGTCGACTGTGCGGTTGTGGCTAGGACTGCGAGGAGAAGGCATCCTGCAAAAACCGGCCAGCAGAGCCGCCGTTTAAATCTCTTCCCTGCCATACTTGGTGACTTTCTTAAAGAAAATATATTTGTTCAGAGTCTTTTTTATCTTCTCGTCAAAAGATGCCGCATCTTCCGGAAGCAGCGCCTGCTCGGGCCCGGAGAAGATGTCTACAAAATTCTCCCGCGGCACGAACTCTACCCCCACCAGCCACTCCTTTTCGTCGGCATCACTCCGTTTTACCACGCCGACAATCCGGTCCACCACTTCCACCTCCTGAAGGGAGAATTTCATAAGCACGACGGCGTTCTCCTCAACCGGAAATTCCGTAACCAGAAGCACTCCCCCCGCGGAAATGTTGAGTATGGAGCCGTGAAATGACGGTCCGTTGAGGTCGGGCCAGAAATCCCCGGAGCGGCTCTTGAGAATGGTTCCCTCCATCGGTTCCGAAATCTCCAGCCGGATATACCGCCTCTGTTTGTCGCGGCCCAGTTTGAAGGGTGGTTTTACCCCGATGGTATCATCGCTGACCGTGACATCGGAGATTACTTTGACTCGTGACTGTTCCATCGCCAGTTCCTTTATTCTAATTGGTCTTTATATTTCTCGGTTAGGATTGACGCCAGTTCCAGACGCATCTGGTCGTCGAAATCAAATAGCCTGGCAGGAAGATTCTTGATAAGATTGCGCGGGAGTTTGCGCGGGCAGTCTTCTTTTACCATGAATTCCACTCCCACCAGGGAGCCGTTGTCGTCGCTGCGACGTTTGTGGCGCACACGGGCAACCAGAAGGCTCGGCATATTTATCTCTTCCATATCAATATTTATCACCATATAATCATCCCGCGAAAGATAGACCGGAATTTTAACCAGAGCGCCGCCCCCGCTGACATTCATGGTTGAGGTTTCCATCCATTTCAACTTGCTTAAGCGGAAATAGCCGACATTGGTATCATCGAAGAAGGTCAATTTCACTGCCCGGGCAATCGGAAACCGGATATAACGCCGCCTGACCCGCGGGGAGACTTCTTCGGCAATCGGTATTTGCACCCGTCCCGGGCGGGGAATGATGACTTTTGACGTGAAGCCGACCGGTTCCCCTTTGTAATCAAACATTACTTCGATATTCTGATTGGCAATCAACTGGTCGATTCGCCCCGCCGACCCGGAACGGTCCAGAATAAGATTGCCATCGGTAATCGCCATAACTTTAGTGCTGAGAATTCGGCCGGCGAATTGCTCGGTTTTCAACTGAATCTCCCGCCCGACCAGCTTGGAATAATCAATGGTACGGCTGCTGATAATGACACTGTCGTTTTCGGCCGTCATTTAGATTATCCCTCTCTGTCTTTCCTGAATCTGGCGGTCGAACACGAAGCGGACCAGGCGATTTTGAACGCCGGCGGTAAATCCTTTTACCGGCGCCGGCAGCGCCGCCATCTCGGTGGCGCTGAAATATTTGGAGAGCTGTCGTTCCAGAATAAATTCCACTCCGGCGTAGCGGGCGTCATTCATCCGGACAATCCGGCAACAGCATGTCGCCAGGAGACGTGGCAATGAGAGTTTTTCATATTCCGACAGTTTGATGAAGAGCAAATCCCCTTTCTTCACCGATTCATCAACTTTTAGAAGAAGGCCGCCGGCGGAGATATTTATCGAATGAGAATTATTCCACTTCATCATGGACAAGTCGATAATCGCCGAGGGTCTTTTGAGCAGGGCGTACTTGAGTTCTATCTTCATATCTATCCGGACATATTGTCTCCGCTGCACCCGTTCCATATTTCCGATGGCATAGATCTGAAGCATTCCGCCGGCTTGTTCTCCCAGCGAGCGAATCCGCGCCGGAAAGCGGTACAGGGCGTCAGGTCTCATAAATTGCACATAGACAGCGGCGTTGGCGGTCAGAAGACGGTTGCCGCCGACAAAATCCGGCTTGGTAATCACCAGGCCATCGTTGTTGAAATCTTCGATGCGGGATAGATAAACGCCCTGGTCGCGGTCTTCCCCGACAACGACTTCAATTCTGTCCCACAGTTTGAAGGGGAGATTGGTGGGATTTTTGATTGCCTTTTCCATCCTGCAACACTACGCCGTCTTGGCTTCCGCCAGGTTGTGACGACCCTGTTCAATCGCCAGTTCCAGAATCTTGCGCGCCAGAGCCGTGCGACTCTGGTCCCCTTTGTTCTTGTATATGAATTCCTGACCGGTCCGAATGGTCGTATTGAAATATTCGCGGGCGGTATCGTAATCACCGATGCGCCGGGAGAGTTCGGCAATCAGGTACGATGCCTGAATCTGCTGGTTTCCTTCGGCGATATCGCGCCCTTCTTCAAAAGCGATTTTGTAATATTTGACGGCGTACTTCAGCGCCTCTTTTTCATTGAGTGGAATACCATCCCACTTCTCCTTAATATGAATCAGAAAATCATAGAAAGACCGGTGGGAATGAAAACCGGCCTGAGTGTCGTCGCCTACTCCCCCTATTGCTGTCTTTTTCAACTCCTGGTTTAATGACTCCAGGGCATTCAGTTTTCCCTCCAGCAGTCCAATCAGGTCGCGGCTCGAAGAAATCTCCAGGTCGAATTTGTCTTTTATGGGATAAAGAAGCGACTTAACCTCCGCCGGAATTTTTTCATCTTCAAATTGCGCGGCGACGGTCTGCTCAAATGCTTTGAGCCGTTCCCTTGCCGCGAGCACGGCGCTACCTATGCCGTCAAACTTATGGTCGATATCTATCAAGTGACCCTTTATAGCCTGGTTGTTGGTGCTTTCGCCATTATCCATCTCCCGGAAAATCCAGCCAATCCGCAGGTAGAACCGCCCCAGGTCGAGGTCCATCTGTTTCTCATTCAGAGTTTCATCAATGATAGTCAGAAGCAGTTTCAGAATGGCGGTTTCGCTGGGATAGCGATTCGGGTCTAACTCCTGCCCGACTGCTTTAATCACCGAATCGGAACGCGCCAGCATGTCGAGATGGCGCTCTTTGACGGTCTTAAGACGGTAGGTCTTGAAATAGGAGTCTTCCTTCCAGTCTTTGAAACTGTTGTTGAATTCCCTGGAATAGAAGCAATTGGCGCAGGTGGCGGTGAAATAGAGAAGCGGATTATATGCCTGGTATCGTGGATTGCGCCATTTGCGGCCTGATGGGCAAAAATCGGTGTCGCGCTCCGCTTCCGTGTATGCGCCGACACGAATGGTCTCATACTCGTTTACCGTCTTACAGATGGGACATTCCACCTTGGTCATGAAAAAGGGTGATTCCGTCCCCATTATCTCATCCTCGCTTTCCCTTGAAGTTTCTGGCTCTGCTTGATCAGGGTAATCTCAGCCTCGGTGACAGGAAGAATCTTCTGCACCGTGGCGCTTCGTTTCTTCTGAGCCAGCATTTCGCGCGCCTGTTCCAGTATTTCTTTGCGGTCCCGCACCCGGTATTCGCCGCGCAGCCCGCCGGGCGTATCGGAGCTATTCAGAGAATC
>JBFMEF010000178.1 GCA_040753495.1 Candidatus Zixiibacteriota bacterium | reverse complement strand
TCTAAACCGAAGTCACTATAAGCTGAGCGCGAATTGGGCGAATAAATAGGCACATTTTTGTAACCCAATTCATCGAGGACTATTCGATGATACTGGCTGTACAGTCCAAAGCGGCAGGGACCATCAGCGCCCGGCATAAAGAAGACTGCCCGCGCCGGGTCGAAATCTTTGGAGTACAATTTTCGAATCATATCGCCGGTTGTCACCGCGCAGGGGAAACACTCTTTACCGGAGGTGAACTTCTTCCCTAACCGCAAACTCTCTTCATTCGGCTCCTCCATCACTTCTGCCTTAATTCCACATCTGACAAAAGCAGCCCTGATAGCATAAGCATGGTCGCACATATTGGGTATGAAAATCGTCCTCTCCGCCGGAGAAAAGCTTCGATCAGCGGGAGTGAATTCAGTGATGGGCGGTTTGTATTCATAGAATCGCAGCGAATCCAGAAATGCCTCGACCCGGGTTATCATTCCGGCATCGGCTGAATGCTCATCCATTTCCAGCTGCAAGTAAGGCTTGCCGGACATATGCCGACGGAAAAAGTGGGTTATAAAAGAATCAGGTCCGCATCCGAACGATGTCAAATAAATGGCGTAAAGATTGGGATGTTTCCTTATGAAATTTGCCGCTGCCAAAATCTTGCGGCCATAAAGCCAGTACATCGATGAAAGGTCTTGACTCCCGAGGTCGAGCGGCAGAAAATCAATATGGATGGTCTTTATCCCCATTTTGCGAATCTTATCGGGTATCTCCAGCGAGAGACGTCGGTCAAAGCTGTTGTAAGGGCGACCGACAATCACGGCGCATTTCTCGCCCGGCTGAAGACCCTCCAGAAAGTCCCTGCCCGCTTCCTGAAGCCTCCTTTGAAAGAGGTCATACGCTTTCATCCCGCAATCAGCAGCTTTCCTCACCTCGCGTTCCTTTAAATGCATCACGTTAGATATTGGCTCTAACTGGTTGACCATCTTTGTGATATCTCTCTGCAAACGAATCGGCGTTCCTATAAACTGAATCCCCTCGGCGGCAAAATCAAACCGGGCTGAAATTGTATTCCCAATCGATTGGACATAAGGGCAGATATAACTGCCATACTCATCATCAGGGTCGCCGCTCTGGAACCGGATTATTCCCGGCAAGAATATGTAATCAACCTTCTTTTTGATCAGATTGGCGACATGCCCGAACGCCATCTTTATCGGAAAACAGGTTTCGGCTGTGAACTTCTCCAGCGCCTCTTCAACTATGTCATGGTTCGAAAGGTCGCTATTGACCACCTCAAATCCCAGTGATTCAAAAAACGCTTTCCAGTATGGATAATACTCGAAAAAATGCAGGACGCGGGGCATTCCGACTCTCCCCCGGTACCGCGATGGTTTCTCAAAAGAGATATATCGCTTATATAAGAATTGCTGTCTTAGATTCTGGAAATCTCTTCCGGTAGTTTTCTTCTCCTGCCGGCTGACATCATATTTCTCGCAGCGGCTTCCATAATATAGCGGCTCTTCGTTTTCCACTTCTACCTTGCGTATCTCGCACAGGTTGGAGCAATCCGGGCAGGGAAAAGTGGAAATTTTATATTCTCTCTTATAAAGGTCAAATCCCTTAAACCTGCTTTTATGGCCCCGGTCGCTTTCCATCGCCAATATCGCCGCCCCGATAGCGCCGGTAATGTCGTGATGCGGCGGCACCGTGATTTTCTTGCCGGTCAATCCTTCAAAAGCCGCCACCACCCCTTTATTCCAGGCAACTCCCCCCTGGAAGAAAATATTATCTCCCACTTTACGGTCACCGACTACTTTAGTCAGGTAGTTCGAGGCGATAGAATAAGCCAGTCCGGCGACCAAATCATCGGTCTCCGCCCCGGCACGCTGATGGCTTACCAGGTCTGATTCCATAAAGACAGTACACCGTTCGCCGCACCCCACCGGGCATTCCGCCTTCAGCGCCAGGTCCCCAAACTCCTTCTCGATGTTGATGGCTAATTTCTCCGCCTGTTCCTGCAGAAAGGAACCGGTTCCGGCGGCACAGGCTTTATTCATCTCGAAGTCGATGACTGTTTTGTTATGAAGGGAAATATATTTGGAGTCCTGTCCTCCGATTTCAAAGATCGTATCTACCGTGGGGTCGATATTGATAGCGGCTGTTGCCTGGGCGGTAATCTCATTCTTCACAATATCTGCCCCGACAAAATCCCCGGTCAAATATCGCCCCGAGCCGGTTGTGCCGACCCCTCTCACGATGACTCTATCCCCGACTTCTTCGCCGATTTCGCTTAAACCGCGGCGCACCGCCTCAATTGGACGCCCTTCGGTCATCAAATATCGGCGCGCCACCACTTTCTTATCCCGTTCGATAAGCACCAGATTGGTCGATAGCGAGCCGACATCAATTCCCAGAAAGACATCCAGACCGTCCGATACCTTCCCATACTTTTCCGAAGTTATCCCGTAATGCTTGAACTCCGGGAAATCAAAGGTCAGCCTCACCTTGCCGCTTTTGGGAATCTCGCGGAATTTCAGATACCCCGCTATTTTTTCCGGTTCCACTACTGCTATTGATTCAGGTCCAGCTTTTCTTGCCAGCAGCGCCGCGCCGATTGCCCCCATGACATTAAATTTCTCAGGTATGATAAACTGCCTGTCTTCAATCTCAAGAATCTCTTTGAAGGCGCGCACCACACCCGGATTAGCCGCAACCCCTCCTTCGAATGCCACCGGCGGCGTGAACTTCTTGCCGCGCGCTATTGCGCTCTTGAAATTGCGCGCCACCGCGAAACATAAGCCGGCTACAATATCATAATCTGGTGTGGCAATCTGCTGCAGGTGTATCATATCGGACTTGGCAAACACCGAACAGCGTCCGGCAATACGTGGCGGATGCTGCGACTTGAGCGCCATCTGCCCGAATTCTTTCTCAATCGATATTTTTAGTCGCCCCGCCTGCTGGTCCAGAAACGAACCGGTGCCGGCCGCGCATAGATTATTCATGCTGAAATCTACCACGGTCTGCTGCGAGGCATCAATCTCTATATATTTGGAGCTCTCGCCCCCCATCTCGATGATAGTCCGCACGTTCGGCGCCAGACGATAATTTGCGGCGGAGAGGGCCGGAATTTCCCCCAGGGCAACACCTCCGAGAATCTTAACCCCCGTTCGTGCCCCAATGCCGGTAAACCCCAGATGCACCTCTGAGCTAAGGTATGTGGCAAACTCCTCTTCCAGTAGACTCTGAAGGGTTTGATAGGGGCGGCCATGAAATCGCCTGTAAACGGTCTTGACTATCCGCCCCGATTCGTCAATAACCGCAACCTTTACCGATATCGAGCCGATGTCAATTCCCAGCGAGATTTTCTCGAATTCCATTTCGATGCGCCGCCTTTCGTTCTGAAACTTGCCTCAAAAATAATAAGTAAAACAATTTCTCGCAATCATATTCGGTTGCGCCAGGTTATCTATTACATATATTGGCGATGCAAATATATGCGGTTTGTCATTCAAAGAGTAGATAGCGCATCCGTGACCGTTGATGAGGATGCTGTCGGTTCCATTGGACGGGGACTTGTCATACTTTGCGGCTATCGCAGAGATGATGACCCCTCCCGGATTTCACGGATGGTGGATAAGTGCCTGAACCTAAGAATCTTCGAGGACGACCAGGGGAAAATGAATCTTTCCATATTGGACGTAAAAGGGGAGCTTCTGGTTGTCTCGCAATTCACCCTGTACGCCGATTGCCGCCGGGGACGCCGTCCCGGCTTTGATACAGCAATGCCCCCAACAGAAGCCGAGAAGATGTATAATCGTACCGTTGATGAGTTCCGGCAGGCCGGATTGAAGACCGCTTCCGGACGGTTCGCGGCAAAAATGAAAGTGACCCTAACAAATAATGGTCCCGTTACCATAATCCTCGATGACCAGGAATTATTCTAATATTCGCAGCCTGCTGTCCCGTTATCGACTTGTACTGGCATCCGGCTCGCCGCGAAGAGTCTCTCTTCTTGAGGAAAATGCGATTCCCTTCCGGCAGCTGATTCCTGATATCGATGAAAATAACCATCTTGCTGAGGACCCGGTCAGATATGCCGAACGACTGTCATTCCTCAAGACGGAAGCGGTGCTGCCATTGACGACTCCCGATGAAATCATCATCGGATGCGATACCATCGTGATTCTTGAAGGAAAAATCCTCGGCAAGCCCAGTTCTCCTGACCATGCCTTCCAGATGCTCCGCGCTCTCTCCGGAAAAAAGCATACTGTTTGCTCCGCCGTCTCTCTGCAAAGTCACCGGCATGCCGCTGTTATCGGTTCGGAACTTAGTGACGTATTCTTCAAAGAAGTCTCTGATGAGGCGATTAAAGCCTATATTCGGACCGGCGAGCCGCTCGACAAAGCCGGGGCATATGGCATACAGAATGCCGGCGGTTTTTTAGTTGACAGAGTAGAGGGAAATATTGATAATGTTATCGGTCTGCCGATGACCCTTTTGGATTATTTGGCAGGTAAAATTTACTCTGAATTAAAGGCAAAATGAAATATCTGTACAAAGAAATCGGGGAAATCCTGAAAGCAAAAAGGATTGAACTGGGCCGCGATATAGCAACCATGGCGGCGGAGACAAAAATCCTTGAGAAAAACATCGAGGCAATTGAAGAGGGGGATGTCAAAGCCTTCTTCTCCCCGATTTACTATGACCTTTTTGCCCGTTCCTACGCCAAAGAGCTCGGCTTTGATGCCGATGAGCTTTTCGGCAGCAAAATTGTGGAGGAGTCTCCGGAGCCAAATTCTGCTGCGGAGAATGCTTCTACATCTGATAAACCGACCTCTCTTGCCAACAATGCCTCAACATCCCGGAATTCGCGGAAGGGGCTCTGGTTCATTGTCGGGGTGCTGGTGGTGGTCGCCCTGGTGGTGGTGTTGATTTTCAAAGGGGAGCTTCCCAGCAGCGCAGAGGCGGAAAAAGCGTCGCCGGAGGATACGACACTCCTTACCGTGGTCGATTCTTCGCTTATTGAAACAGATTCGCTGATGAATGACAGCCTTGAAGAGCTGACTCTGGAAGACAACCGCTTGCATCTGAAGATAACGGTCAAAGAGACCTGCTGGTTTTTGATAGTTGCTGATGGCGATACGGTCCTCATGGATAACCTCCAGCCGGGCACAATGCACGATTTTACCGCTATCAACCGCTTTCAAATTTCGGCCGGTAATCCTGCCGGAGCGGAATACAAGCTGAATGATACTGCTCTCAAGCCTCTTTCGCCCTCCGGCAAGCCAATCCGGGCGCTGGAAATCAATCACCAGAATAAGGCGAGTTTCTTCGAGTTGGGGGGAGGTTCCCAGTAATGGCCGGTTTGAAAACCATCGTCGCTTCTTTTCGTCTCCGCCATTTGGCGCGCCGTCATACCGGCACGGTTATCAACCTCCCTTTGGACCTTCTCAGTACGCGCAATATTATGGTCTGTCTTCCCGCCGACCAGAAAGAACTGACCATGATAAAGCAGTTCCTGCCCGAGATATCCCGCATCTTCGCTGATTGCGAAATCTACCTTCTGGCGGCGCCGGGCAGCCAGGTCTACGGAATTTTCCCTCGAAAGGGGTATCGCATCATGACTCCTTCGACAGACCACTTGAGCTGGAGCGGACTGGCAAAGAAGAATTATATCAGCGCCCTCAAGAAGAACAAATATGACCTGATACTCGACCTGAATTTAAATCCCAATCAATTTGTTCAGTCGGTACTTCTTTCTTTTCCGGAGGCGGTCCGCATCGGCGGCTGCAGTTCATTGGGTCATCCTTATTACAACTTTGAGATTCGCAGCAAATTTCTTCGTGATGAAAAAAACATTTACAAATCAATCATCGAAATGATCGGACAATTCCGGACTGAAACGCCGGCCCGTCCTGACAAAAATCATAACTGATTTCCGGAGGCTTTGTGTACCTTAAGCGTTTGGAACTTCTTGGATTTAAATCTTTTCCCGATAAGACAGTCGTCAAGCTGACCCGAGGCGTGACCGCAATAGTCGGTCCCAACGGCTGCGGCAAAACCAATATACTCGACTCCATTCGCTGGGTCCTGGGCGAGCAGCGGGTGTCGCTTTTGCGGGGCACCAAAATGGAGGAAGTCATTTTCAATGGCACGCGCGATATCAAACCGCTGGGTATGGCCGAGGTAACGCTCGTTATTCAAAACAATCGCGGCATTCTTCCTACAGAGTACAACGAAGTTCAAATTACCCGTCGTTTATTCCGCTCCGGCGAATCGGAATATCTTCTTAATAAAGTTCCCTGCCGTCTCAAAGATATCGCCGACCTTCTCATGGACACCGGTATTGGGGCGCATGTCTATTCCGTAATTCAACAGGATATGATAGACGCCATTCTTTCGGATCGCACCGATGACCGCCGCTTTCTTTTTGAAGAGGCTGCCGGAATTTCCAAATATAAGAACCGCAAGAAGGCTGCTCTGCGCAAACTGGAAGCAACTGAACAGGACCTGACCCGCCTCAAAGATATTGTGGCGGAAATTAATTCTCAGGTGATTTCCCTTAGCCGCCAGATGAAACGGGCGGAACGGTATCAAAAAATGACCGATGAAATCAAAGCCTGGGATATATACCTCAATAAAGGAACTCTCGACAGTTTAAAGGAAGAAAGGCAGGAAAAGACAAGGCAGCGTGACCAGGCGCTTGATGCCCGCGCCGGATTTGATGCCTCCATTGACTCCCTGACCGCCCGTCAGGAGGAAGAGCGCCGTCAGCTTTCCGAAATCGACCGCCGTCTCTCGCAAATTTCTGCGGAAGTTTATGAAAAGTCGGAAGCGGCGCATGCGCTGGAGAAACAGATCTCTGTCATTCGGGCAAAACGGGACCATGCCCGCGAAAGCCGGGAGCGCAACCTGCTCGACATTGACGCTCTCCAAAAGCGAAAGGAGCATCTCCTCTATCAGATTACGGATTATGAGAAGCAGATTCAGGAAACGCTCAAGGAAATCGAACAGGGACAGAGTCAACTTGCCGAGGCGGAAGCGTTCGCCGGGGGGGCCGATACCCGATTGCTCGACGCCAGAAAAGCTAAAGAGGAACTGGCTCAAAAACTGCTTAATCTGGAGAGCCGTCTCTCCGCGGGAAAAAGCGACGATTATAATCTCAAGGAGTTGGAATCCGATTTGAATCAGCGCCTTGCCGCGCTTTCCCAGAGTCTGGAATTGGCACAGGTCCGTGAAGGCAGCTTGAAATCAAAACTGAGCGACACCTCCCGCGGCCTGTCGGAACAGGAAACGTTGCTGGCAACTCTGATAGCTCGCAAATCCGAACTGGAAAAAAGCATTGCCGACCTACTCGAACAATCGGAGACAATGTCGGGAGAGCTGGTGGAACTAACGGCCAATCTGGAAGCCTCAGAAGCCCGCAAGAAGCTTCTTATTGATATGATCACCCATTTCGAGGGATATAGTTCTGGCGTGGTCGCGGTCTTTGAAAACCGCGCTCTCTGGCCAGGATTGCTGGGGACGGTCGCCGATTTTCTGGTTCCACATGCCGGATATGAAGACGCTCTCGATGCCGCTCTTGGCGACATGGCTGGTTATCTTATTTGCCGTGACCGCCATACCGCTCATCAGATTATCGACTACTTAAAGCGCGAGAAGAAAGGTAAAGCCGGTATTATTGTCTCCGGCGATATCTCCTTCCCCGCCGAAATAAAGCGTCCCGAGATTGCATCGGATGGCTTTCTCGGCTGGGCGGACCGGTTTGTCTCGGCGCCGGAGCAGATGTCTGGGCTCACCCAGTTGCTGCTTGGCAGAGTGGCTGTCTGCCGACCGGACTCCGCTGATTTAATCGCCGCAGCGCTTCCCCCTTATCTCTTTGTTGTAACCACGGATGGCAGATTGCTTAACGGCACCTATCTTATCTCCGGCGGTTCCTTCGAAGGACTCTCCCTTCTGGGACGACAGGACAAGATTCGCGCCGAAGAGGAAGCGATTAAGTCATACGCTTCGCGTCTCGCATTCCTGCGCAGTTCTCGAAGCGAACTGACTACCGCGCTTGGCAGAAATCAGGGCGACCTGAAAGAGACCTTGAACGAAATCGAGCTCTGCCAGGAAAAATTAAACGAATTTCGCCAGCAGTCGGCTCAGCTGGAAGCGGAAGCGATTGCCGTCAATAATGAAATATCCAGAGTCGAATCGGAATCGGCCCACCTGACCGAGCGTCTTGCAACGTTGCGCACCAGACAGTACGACCTCACCCTCAATTATGACCAACTCGAAACGGAAAAAGCGACACTTCTTGGCGCCATCACCGCTGAAGAAGCCCGGATATCTGAGTATGAAACGGAATCCGAAAAATTGCAATCGCGGATGTCGGGATTGCAGATAAACCTTATCGAACTGAAGAGCCGGCAGCGGCAGGTCGAAACCCAGCTGCAGCATACCCGCGAACTCATAGATGAAATCGAAAACACTCTTAAGACCAAGTCATCTGAAATCGAGACCGCCGCCCTCGAGTTTGAAGATACCGGAGCGCAGATAATTTCCCTGGAGACCGAGTTGAAGGCTGTTTTTGACGAACGCAACCAAATCAGCGCCCGTCAGATTGAAATTCGCGACCAGCACTCCGCCCTTCTCGAAAATATCGGCGCCCGGGAGAAAGAAATAAAGACTCTGCGGCAATCACGAGAGGAATCGCTTGACCGCCTTCACAAATTGGAGCTGCGCCTGACAGAAATCGAATCGGAGTGCCGGAATATCATCGACAAGGTCTTAAATGAACATGACCTGAACATAGAACTTGAGTCGCCCGCGAATCCCGACCCGTCGGTTCCGCCGGAGTTGCAACTTGCAAAATTGCATGAGTTAAAGGATGCTGTCAAAGCCTATGGCGCGGTCAATCTACTTGCGCTGGATGAATATCGTGTCGCCAAAGAACGACAGGAATTCTTGACCGCCCAAATGAATGACCTCTTGAATGCCAAGTCAACTCTGCAGAGCACTATCATCAAGATAAATACCACGGCAAAGAATCTCTTTGTCGAAACTCTGGGGAAAGTCCGGGAGAATTTCCGCAAGGTCTTTGAGGAGCTATTTACTGGCGGTGAAGCCGATGTTCGATTGATTGATGAAAACGACCCGTTGGAATCTCCAATCGAGATTATTGCCCGCCCGCGCGGTAAGAAACTTCTATCTATCGCTCAGATGTCGGGAGGCGAAAGGGCGCTGACGGCTATTTCTCTCCTGTTCGCCATTTACCTGGTGAAGCCTTCTCCATTCTGCATTCTGGATGAGATTGATGCCCCGCTTGATGACGCCAATATCCATCGTTTTCTCAAAATGATAAAGGCGTTCTCCGACCAGACGCAGTTTATCATTATCACCCATAACAAGATTACCATGGAAGCGGCCGATGTCCTCTACGGCGTAACAATGGAACAGCCCGGAGTCTCAAGAGTGGTGTCGGTACGCTTCAGCGAAGAACCGGAGAAATCGCTAATCAACACCTCTGTAAGCGACCTGGAGCCGGATATTCCTGATTCCATTCAAGAGCGAATCTCATCCGACTTCAGAATCAAAACGGCTGACAATGAGCTTGGTTAGTCTTCCTTGATATGTTTTCCAGACTGAAGCAGCTCAAGGAGTCATTGTCTAAGACCCGGGACAATCTTCTGGGTAAAATAGGCCGGTTGATAAGCGGCAGGAAAATTGATGACGCCTTGATTGATGACATTGAAGAGGCACTCTTGAAAGCCGACGTAGGCGTCAGGGCGACCCAGAAAATTATTGAGCATCTCCATCGTCAGGCAAGCGAGAGCGGACTGAACGACGAAGACTCGGTGCTCCGCCTGCTCAAAGCCGAAATCGCCGGAATCCTGGCACGGCAGCCGTCGGCGGCATTATCTACAGAAAACTCCCGTCCTCTGGTCTGGCTCATTACAGGAGTGAACGGCACCGGTAAGACTACAACCGTAGGTAAGCTCGCTCATTATTTGAAGTCTCAGGGGAAGGAAGTTATGATAGCCGCCTGCGACACATTCCGCGCCGCCGCCGTTGACCAACTTGCCATCTGGGCGGAACGCTCCGGCGTTCATTTCATGAGAGCGCAGTCCGGCGCTGACCCGGCTTCGGTTGCTTTTGATGCCGCCACTTCCGCCAAAAATAAGAATATCGATTATCTGCTGGTCGATACCGCGGGGCGCCTGCACACCAAAGCCAACCTGATGGAAGAGCTTCGCAAAATTCGTCGCGTCACTGAAAAAGTGGTTCCTCCTGAACAGATCAAGGCGACCCTGGTTATTGACGGCACCACCGGACAGAATGCCCTTTCTCAGGTAAAGATTTTCACGGAAACAGTCGGTTGCGACAGCCTTGTCATTACCAAACTGGATGGTACCGCCCGAGGCGGCGTCATCATTGCCATCGCGGAAGAACTCTCCGTGCCGGTCGATTTTATCGGCATCGGTGAGAAAATCGATGACCTTCAGCCCTTCGACCCCAAGGAATTCGTGGAAGCTCTCTTTGAAAACTGAAGTGCTGACAGTTCATTCCCGCGCGCGCGAAGAGATTATTGACCTATCCTCGCAGATTCAGGCCCTGGTGGAAAGATTGAATGTCCGGGATGGGCTGCTGGCAGTTTTTGTTCCGCATACCACTGCCGCTATCACTATCAATGAGAATGCCGACCCCGACGTAAAACGGGACATCCTTTTTAAACTTCGCTCTGTTTTTCCTCGGGATGATGCCTATCAACATTCCGAAGGTAATTCTGACGCCCATATTAAATCGTCCCTTGTCGGTCATTCCCTCACCATAATTGTAGAGAACGGCCAGCTTCTCCTCGGGACCTGGCAGGGGATTCTATTCTGCGAATTTGATGGACCGCGCACCCGCAAGGTCTATATCAAGTCTCTGTCGGCATAATGTATCGCCTCACCATTATTTCCGTCGGAAAGAATAAAGAAGAGTGGGTTGAAATGTCGGTTCGGGAGTACCTCAAATTCCTGAAGCGGTTTGCTTCCGTTACTATTAAGAATCTTCCCGATATCAAAGGCGGCAAAAACCTCTTACCGGAGCAGCTACGGCGCGCCGAGGCGGCTCTAATCTCTGCCAGTATCGGTCGCAACACTGTCATTGCCCTCTCGGATAAGGGACGCCTCTTCGATTCTAAGGCGCTTTCAGAGAAATTGAAGGGAGAATTACAGCATTCATCCGCCATTGATTTTATTATTGGAGGCGTTTATGGTCTGGACAAATCTATACTCGAACGTGCCCGGCTGGTGCTTGCCCTCTCCCCTTTGACCATGTCGCATCAATTGGTTCGCCCCGTTCTGCTGGAGCAACTCTATCGGGCGTTCTCCATTATGCACGGCGGTTCTTACCATAAATGAAACGGGTCGGCTCTCGGAGCCGACCCGCCTTAATGCATCAAACAAAGGGGCAGAACTTTATTTGAGCAACATCATTTTCTTGGTGGCGCTGAATTGAGCCGCCTCGGCTCGGTACAGATAAATCCCCGAGGTAACCAATTGGCCGCTTTCATTCCGTCCGTCCCAGTTGACAGTGACCGCTCCGGCTTCGCAATCTCCGGTGTACCGCTTCACAATCTGCCCATTGACATTAAATATCGTAATCTGCCATGAAGATGCTATCGGCACCGTCATCTCGATAGTGGTGGAAGGATTGAATGGATTGGGATAATTCTGCGCCAATTCAAACGACTCAGGCATTATGGCGTTTCCATACTTGGTGGAAAGCAACTCACCGTAGTAAGTGCTGAATGATGCCTCCGCCAGCGTCATTGTGCCGTTGCCGTCATAACCGAGTTCCAGAATATCGGCTTTACCCTCTTTAATCATCACCCCGAGGTCAAAGCTGTAAATCAACACCCTGACTTCATTCTCGGTAATCAGATATTCCATATCCATAAGCGATGCGCCTGTGGCGAGAACCGGAATACGAGGGGTGACACCTTCATAGCGGAACACCAGAAGTCCCGCCCCGACGGGATGCTCGCTGTCGAGGGAAATTGAGACGCGGTCATCTTTGTCGAGCGCGTTGAGCGCTACAGACGCCTGATATGGCGACAGCTTCGGCAGCGGCGGGGCATCACCGGTAATCACACGCACCAGATAAACCAGGTCGGCAACGGTGAGAACCATGCCGTCGGCGTTGACATCTGAGGCCGCCGTTTGACCGGCAACATTCACGGTGAAGGCTTTTAATCCATAAAGGAAGAAGTTGGTCAATACCACGGCATCCCCTATTTCGTAGGCAACGCCGTTGAGATTGACATCACCGCGGGCGTCAATGGAATCTGGATGCTTTACACAGATACCGCCGTTGAATAGATCAAGGCATCTAATCGGCGTGATTTTGTCTCCTTCCATGCAGGAATCGACAGCTCCCAAGCCATAGGGACGGGAAGACTCCGGAAATTGGGTATCATCCCCTTCGTCCCATAATATAGAACCGCTGCTGTTATAAATTCGGGCGTCCAGGTACAGATAAGTCCCGGTAGGATCGGTAAAGGCGTTATCGCCGCAATCCTGCCAATAGAAGCTGATTGGCAGGAAATATCCTCCGAGATTCTGGTCGTTGGCGATACGCATGGTGATTATTGCCAACAATCCCTGCGGGCTGAGCTGCTCCTGCGGAGGATGATTAGGACCGTCATTCTGGTCGGCGATTCCCACAATGCGCACCAGCCCGGATGGGCAGGCGGTACAGCCACCCGCGTTACCGACTCGGTAGGTGAAATATTCCCAGCCGCTGATGGCCGTTCCTTTGGTCACATACAGGAACGACATTACCGAGGCATCATAACTGACCAGCAGGTCGAATCCGCCTATCGGTTCCATCGTTTCGACCATAAGTTTTACCGGCACGGTCGCGCCCACGATGTAGCAGGAATCGGTCTTTATCGAAATCTCGACACAGGTGGCGCAGGTGCTGGATGGATATATCGTTACATTAAACGTCCCGGTCACCTTATTGCAGCCGTCGGTCGCCTCAAAGCAAAACTCATAAGTGGTATCGATACTGGTCGGGGTAAAGCAGACACGGCCGCTGTCGCTTCTGACACTCTGGTATATGCCGGGTCCGCATACTTTGGTAATGGTCAGAATGTCACCGTCAGGGTCAGTCGCAAATATGCCGTCGATACAGATTTCTTCGATATCCTCAAGACATCCCGGCAGAAGCAGATTTTCCGGAACCGTTAACTGCGGCGCCTGATTACCGCGAACCACGATGTTGAAGTCACAAGTGTCCGCGCCGCAGGTAGTCGATGCAATCGCTCGTACCGGGTATGTTCCGGCGCCATTTATCGGTATACAACCAATGCCGCCGCCATAATTTCCCGAAGGTGTAATCGTAACGGTCGCGCCGGCAGGAGTCACCTGGAGAGGAAAACAGATCTGTGTGGTCGTCGCCGGACAAACGGTGGTGTCGATATCGCCCGGGCAGGTGACCTGAGCCGCCGAGCCGATATTTACTATCGCCGTAACCAAACAAGTGTCGGCTCCGCAGGGGGCGGTTGCTATGACGCGCAGCCGGTAGGTGCCGGAAGTGTCGGCATAGAAAACTACCCGGCTGGTGGCGGAATTGTAATATCCTATTGGGGAAACAGTCACAGTGGCGTTTGATGGCGTTATCGGCAGAAGCACCCGCACCGTGTCCTTCTTGCAGAGGGATACTGACGTAGGGCTATCGGGACATGTTATATCTGCCTTCGGGTCGAAGATAACATTGACCGTTAACAGACAGGTATCGGCGCCGCAAGGGGCGGTAGCAATAGCCGTTATTCTATATGTACCGGCGGTGTCCGCTCGGAAGCAGACCTGACCATTACTGTAGGTACCGTATGAAACTGAGACAACTGCCGTGCTCGGCGTGAACACCAGCGGCACGCAGATATTTCCTGCGCTGCATGCGTGTCTTGTGTAGGGACCGGTCGGGCATTCGATGTTTGCCACTGCTCCGGTAGTAACGGTAATGCAGACCGTATCCTTACCGGCAAGTCCGCAGATATCGGTGACGGTCACAATCAGGCAATACTGCCCCGCCGCGGCAGGAGTAAAACAGATTTGGCCGGTCTGGGCGTTATAGGTTCCCGGAGCAGAAACTGTAATATTCTGAATATTATTATTCGGGTCTGTTGCCGCTATGGTTCTGCAAATCTGGGAGAAATTGCACTGGAAGTATGTGGTGTCCGGTCCGGCGTCGACAGACGGTCCCTGGTTTAACTCAACCCTGACTCTAAACGAACAGGTATCTGCCCCGCAGTCACTGGCGGCAATTACTTTGATTTCGTAGAGGCCTGCCGTGTCGGCATTGAAACATATCCAGCCGTTCTGATAGACGCCTATCGGAGAAACTGTAACCGACGAATTTGGCGGGACCACTCCTACCGGTCGGCAGACATTGCCCGGCGCGCAAAGGAAAATATTTGTGTCCGGTGGGCATTGCAGGCTGGCCGCCGCCCCGAAAGTAACGCGCACCCAAGTAGAATCATTCCCCATCAGTCCGCAGGAATCGTAAGCAGTGATACTGAAGGCGTACATACGGGCCGAGTCCGGCGTAAAACAGACCATACCGGTTTGCGGGTTATATCTCCCCGGCGGTGATACCGTTATATTGGCAATATTATTGTCGGGGTCAGTGATTTGCACCGGGAAGCAGACTTCCTCAGGAGCGCAAAGGTTGATATCCAAATTCTCCGAAGAAATCACCTGCGGGAAATCATTCAGAATTACATTAACGCGCACAAAGTCGAGGCCGGATTTACCGCAGGAATCGGTTGCTACCAGCATGAGCGTGTACCACCCGGGAGCCGACGGCAGGAAACAGACCGTTCCCGTAACTGGATTGTAACTCGAGCCGGGTCCCGCCGATATCTGCATTATATTGTTGTCCAGGTCGAAGACACCAGCCGGCACGCAGATATGTTTCAGCTGGCACAGTTGCACCGTGGTATCTCGACCCAGTAACACCATCGGATTGGAATTCATGGTTACATCTGCCCGAACCAGGCAGCTATCGGTGCCGCAATCATTCTGGACTTTTATCTTCAGGTCTTTCACGACCGAACAGTTAGTGTAGAAGCAAACCGAGCCGCTGGAGGCATCATACCATGCCGAAGCCGGCGTCACTGTTACCTGGGAGCCTTCTGGTATCCCCCCAACAGGGAGACAGATGGTATCCGGCGCGCAGATGAATATTGCGGTATCGCCAGGGCACTCGAGTGCAACAGACGCACCTTGTGTGACCGTTACCACGCTCGTATCGCTATCTTTTTCGCCGCAACTGTCCGTAACGGTCGCAATCAAATAGTATGTTCCCGGCTGCTCCGGAGTAAAGCAAATTACATTTCGTCCTTCAACATAATGACCATTCTGAATCTCGACAGAAGAAATATTGCCGTCACTATCATAGTAATCGAAGGGGATACAGATTTCATTGAGGAAACACTGACTGACCGTACTGTCCGCGCCCATAGTAACCACCGGAGCCGAATTCCGAGCCACCGTCACCCTGATTTCGGCGGTATCGCTGCTGCATCCGTCGGAGACAGCAACCAGCAAAATGCAGGCAGAGTCTTCCTGGAAAGTTACTATTCCGCTGCTCGCGTTAACTTCTCCCGGACCCTGAATCAATTCATAAGCCAGCGGCAATCCTTCCGGGTCGGAGGCTTTTATCTGATAAAAGAGCGTGTCCCAGATATCGCAGATAAAGTAATCTACCTCTTCGGCGATTACACTGGGAGCCAAATCATGATTTACATCAACTCGGATTAGACAGGTGTCGGCGCTGCAATCGGTGCCGGCTATGAGTTCAATCAGATAACTTCCGGCAGTATCGACGTCAAAGCAGACCGCCCCTTCGGCAAACGTCCCTATCGGCGATACGGTTATCGCGGCGTTTTGAAGGTTGAGTCCTACAGGACGGCAAATCGTTATTGGGTCGCAGATGGTGATAGTTGTATCATCAGGGCAGGTCAATACTACTTCTGGCGCAAGGATGACATTGAAAGAAAGATTGCAGGTGTCGGCGCCGCAGAGATTAGCGGCTATCACCTGAACCTGATTAAGTCCCGCCGACTGCGGGACAAAGCAGAACATTCCGTCAGTCCAGCTTCCGGCGCTGGCGCTCACGGTAGTGGCATATTCTATCGGCAATTCTATACAGACCTCAGATAACTCGCATTGCGCGATATCGATTACTTCACTTGGACAACTGATGGCAGGAAGCGGAATCTGAGTGGCGCTGATGGCTACAATACAGGTGTCGGCGCCACAGTCATTGCCGGCAATCACGCGCACACTGGTAAGTCCCGGCTCCGTTATCTCCACGCAAATTTGGCCATTCTTCCATTCGCCCCCTTCGACTATTACGGTATCGCTATTAAAGATCCCCAATTCAAAGCAGGCGGTATCAATGTCGCAGAAGAGAAAGGCAAATGGCTCGGTTGGACAGGCAATCGCCGGCAGCCCGGTGATTGCTACATTTACTGATACCAGACAGGTCTCTGACCCGCAACTATTCCACGCTACTACAGGAATCTCGTAAAGTCCGGCGCTGTCGGCAGTAAAGCAAAGCATCCCCTCCGACCAGCGTCCCTTTGAAACTGTCACCGAATCGAAACCAGTAATCGGCAGCTCAAGACAAACTTCGCCCGGGGCGCAGATAGCCCTGCCTACTATGCCTTCATAGCAGGTAATATTCGGCAGCGGCATTATCTCAACATCTGCTTCTACCAGGCAGGTATCTACCCCGCACTCATTAGCGGCGATAACTGTCATTGCATAACGGCCCGAAGTCGGCGCATAGAAACATAGTTCTCCGTTCTTATATTCGCCGCCGACAACGGTAATCTCCGCCAATTCCGGAGTCACTGCAATCGGAATGCAAAAACTGTCGGGAACACAGGTTGCAAAACTTATTGGTTCTGATGGGCATGATATAGAGGGCAGTTCTCCCAGCACAACTGAGACAACGATGGTGTCGGAATCAAAAGCAAAGCATTGGTCGCTGACAGTAACGACAATTGTATCTTCACCGCTTACTGTCGGCTGGTAACAGATCTGTCCGCTCTCGGCATCATAGAAACCGATATTGGTCGCGATCTCTGAAATATTTTCATCCAGGTCATAACTGTTCAGGTCAATACATATCAATGTGGCAGGAGGGCATCGAAACGCCGTAAAATCATCCCCCAGGGTCACTACCGGCGCCGAGTTGATTATTACATTGACCACTCCGGTGTCGACTGCCAGCAACCCGCAGGAATCGACAGCAGTTACGATGAATTGATATTCTCCCGTGCCGGTTGGGGTAAAACAGATATAACCGCCCGCAAATTCCGCTCCCCCACTAACCGAAACAGACATCAAATTGCCGTCGATATCGCCGACACCGGTCGGCAGACAGATATTTTCGGGACGGCAGAGGAACACACTGCTGTCTGCCACGGAAATCGCAGGAGCCGAGTTCGGCTCCACTGTCACCTTTATGGAGTCATAACCGATGGCGCCACAGCTGTCGGTCGCTCTTAATTCGAAATCATAAATTCCCGCCCCGTTGGGTTCAAAACAGATTTTATGAGAGATGGAATCATATGTGCCAAACGGAGACACCATTATGGATACTATGTCACCATCGCCTGATACCGATGCATCAAAGCAGACTTCTCCCATATCACACAGGAATACGGTCGTATCGGGACCGACAGTCACTTTCGGCGGTTCATTCCGATTCACGGTGACATTCAAGAAATCAATCCCTTTAGCGCCGCAGGCGTCAGTGGCAAGAACCATCAACACATTAACATGATTTGCCGGGTAAAAACAGATCATCCCGGTAATAGGATTATAGTAGCCGTTCTGATTTACAGTTATGTTTACAATATTGTCATCCGGGTCGAAAATCCCGGCCGGAATACAGACCTCACCGGTCTCGCACAAATAAATACTGGTATCTCTGCCCAGCATTACAGTCGGGGGACGGTTCATGGTAACAGACACCGTAAAAGAACAGGTATCAGCGCCGCACTCGTTCTCGACTATCAATCCCAGGTTCTTGTTGACGGTGCAGTTAGTGTAAAAACAAATTGAACCGGTGGCGGCATTGTACCATGCCGATGAGGGCGTCACAGTCACATTTGCCCCTTCGGGAATCCCCTGGATCGGAAAACATAAGGTCTCCGGCTGACAGATGAATATGCTGGTATCAGCGCAGGTCAACTGGGGTGGCGGTCCTGTAACGACCGTTATGATGACCGTATCTTCCACGCAGGGAGGCGTTCTCAATGTGCCGCCGGTCTCGCCGCGCAGGCAACGGTCTGTCGCGCAATAAACGAAGATATAATCGGCCGAATCAACCGCCTCGGGGTAGAAGCATGTCCTACCGGTAGTACTGTCAATCATGAAAAAGCTGCCCGGTCCTTCCACCTGCACTATCTCAACCGAGTCCCCCGGGTCGGGGTCGAACGCGGTCAGGTCGAAACAGATTGTATCGGGACCGCACAATTCAAATTTGCGATGGAAGCCGTAAATTTCGGGAGGGCGGTTTACGGTGATGGAAAGGCAGATTTCAGCGGTATCGGCGCCGCAACTGTCGGAAACTTCCACCGTAAAGCAACGGATGGCGCTTTCATTCTCGGAGAATCGGAGCAGCCCGGTCAGACTGTCAATAGCGCCATAATCCGATAACAGCCTGAATTTTAGCGGGTCGTTTTCAGGATCGGTGGCGCTTATGGCGAATTCGTACAGTTCGCGCGGGAAGCAATCCTCAAAGGAACTGTCTCGCGACAGAATCGATGGGGGCTGATTGATAAAGACTACATAGCTTCTGGTCGCCACGGCGGTCCGGTTGAGGTCATCCTTCGCCTCATACACTACATCATAAGTGCCGGAAACGGCCGGCATGAAACTGAAATAGCCGTATGCCGGCGGGTGTGACGGCGTCGAACTGAATTCACCCGGTCCGCTCAATTTGCTTATGGTGATAATCCGCTCGGAATGAATACTGGTGGCGACAATGGTATCATAAATGGTCGAACCAAGGCAGATGTAAAAACTATCGACCGGGTCAAAAGAAAAGAATTCCGGAGGCCAGTATAAATTGGGCGTCTGCACATCACTGGATGGAACCGACGCCGCCTGGCCCGAACTCTTATAACTGGGGGAGATTGTTGCCTGTCCAAATGTGTTACCGGTGGACAGAAGAATTATTAATAACAGGGAAACCGCTCCCGCTGACAGCAGTTTCGTTTTAATCATTATTCCTCCGCAGGACATATTTATCGGTGAACCGTAAAGTAATAAAACCGGCGGCAGAGTACCCAAAGGCAGGATTCAATCTACTGTGTGAGGATAAAAAAAGGATCCAATCCAGCCCATTTATCTTCTTGACTAAATTGCAATTATAGCTTGTAAGTACTGTAAGCAGTCGTCCAATTAAATTCAAGGTAAATATACCTTGCATCGGCTCTAAGTCAAGATTTTTTCTGATGTTGCTCAGCGTACTGCCGGTTCTCCTTACTTGTTCCGAAGTAACCAATCTGCAAATGACATCCAAAGTCTTAATTCCTATCCCAAACCGGCGGACCGCCCGATTAACAGGCAAAATGGTAGAATCCGCCGCCCAGATTCCACGCAATTTCCTTGCCCTAATTGTCCCCAAATAATATGCGTCAGTTAATCTGACCGAATGGCAATAGAGTCTTGCTCAAACAACAGTATAGAATTATCAATGTCTATTTAAGTATATATTTTCTCAATAGATACAGACAATAATTAAATCTACACTTTAAATCCATGGCCGTGACAAAAACTGACCATTGAGTCTTTCAGCTAATGCCGCAAATTAAACAATTGAAACGGAACACCCTATATTTTCATCTTATCTGCAACGCGGTGCATCTAAGCAGATTACTTCCTGAGGTCCAGAATTCTGGAGATACTATTTTTCCGTAGCATCAAGTATCACCGGTAGTCCGTTTTTGGAGTTTCCGATCACTATAACTTTTGTATTAGGTGATTCCGCTAATTTCTGCGTCGCTTCAATTCCTTTCCAGGTAAGAAGCGAAGGCGTCACCCCAGAGGCAACTATTTTCTGGAAATCGGCTATTCCCTGTGCTTCAATCCGTTTCCTTTCCGCCTCCTGCTTTTCCTTGGTCAGGATGAACTGCATTTTCTGGGATTCCTGGTCGGCTTCCAGTTTGGCATTTATTGCCTCCGATATTTTCTGCGGCAGCCCTACATCGCGTATAATCACATTCTCCACCGTCACATATTTGTCTTTCAGCTGTTCACGCATCCCGTGAAGAATTTCCGAGGCGATGATTTCCCGTTTGGTCGAATAGAGCTCTTCCGGCTTGTAGCGGCCTATGACACTCCGCGCCTGCCCGCGCAGCGCCGGGGCTACGGCAATATCGAAGAACTGAGGGCCTATGGTAACCTGAAGGGAATCGAGTTTGTCGACAATCGGTCGATACCAAATACTGACTTCCAAACCAATGGTAGCGCCGTCCGCCGACAATACTCGCAAATCCTCTTTCCGTTCATCCAGCTGGATTTTGTAAAGGAATACATTATTCCAGGGAAAATGGAACAGGAACCCTTCCGGATAAATCTTCCCCATCTCGGTGCCGTCGCCAAATTTATAATAAAAGACACCCCGGTGTCCCGACGGGATCTGCGTGCCGCATCCTACCAAGCCGGACATGAGGATTGCTCCCATAAGTATCATCAGTCCCAGATTGCTCCAGCGATTTTTCATTCCTTACCTCCTCGAAAAGTTTCAAGTCTTTGCAACTTCAAGCAATCTAAGAAATCCCTGCCTGATATAACAAGCAAAATCTGCCCCTCAATATTCTTGCAAATAACGAACTCAAACGCAGTAGTTCAATTTCCGACCGAGACCGGAATAAGAAAATCCATAGTTTTTACCAGGGTTGTTTCCGGCGGAGAGAGTGTGGAATCGACCATTAGATTCCCCGGAATCTGAAACGTAAGCAGGTGATAATATCTGTTGGTGGCGCCGGCCAGTTTCCAACCGGCTTTATAGGAACTTCCCTGCATCTGACATTCGATTGCAATCAGACTATCCTGGGCGTTTCGGACCGATACGACATCGCGATTGCTCGAAACCACAATCAAAGAATCGCTATATGGATAATTTGGTATATTATCGACCGGCAGATAATTGGCTAAATTTAGCAGTTGCGTCGGCGAAGCGTTGACATCAAATCTGACAAGTTCGCCGGCGACAAAAGTATTGCCCGATGAGGCTTCAATCCTCCGCGCCGCATTGGCGCCGTTGAATCCCCAAAAGCGCCATCCCCTGTATTCATAAGCATCACCGTACAATTTAAGGAAGTAACCGTGGCGCACAACATTGCTCTTGAAGAAATATGACGGCTCGAAACTGGTTCCGACTATTCTGGTCAATCGTCCGAAGTAATCATCATCAACCCGCGCCGAAGCGTCATATACCCCATCGTACGGGGGGATATCTTTCGGGGCGCTGCCTATCAGAACCTTTATTTTTCGTTTCACCGAGTCTATCGTCAGCAGATATTTGACGGCGGTGTCGTCTATCGAAAACGGTCCCCGGGCATAAATCTCCTGTGAGAAGAGCTCCTTGCCGTTATCGGAATCAGTTATGAAACTCTCAATCTCTTCCGCATAAGTGCTATCGGTGCTGAAAGTCTTCTTGTCGCAGGATATCCCAACAAGTAATGCTATCGCCAGAACCATCCCGCTCAGGATGAAATATAACTTCACTTGCGACTCCGGCTTTTCTTAAGGTTCATTTTCAGATTTTTGAGCTCATCGCGGATTGCTGCCGCCGTTTCAAATTCGAGATTGTCCGCCGCTTTGCGCATCGCTTTCAGAAGAAACGCAATTTTACCCTCCGCCGTCATATCCGCAAAATGGTCCGGCTTTTCGATTTTTTTCTCCTCTACCGTCTTGGAGTCCGCGAAACGGGTCGCCTGCAATATTTCCTCACGGGTCTTATATATCGTTTCCGGATTTATATTATGCTCCTTATTGTACGCCAGCTGCTTTATCCGTCTCCGCTCAGTTTCGTCCATCGCCTTGCGCATGGAGTCGGTGATTTTGTCGGCATAGAATATAACTTCGCCGTTTTTGTGACGCGCCGCTCTTCCGGCGGTCTGTATCAATGACCTCTCCGACCTCAGGAAGCCTTCCTTGTCGGCATCCAGTATCGCCACCAGGGAAACCTCCGGTAAATCCAATCCTTCGCGCAGCAGATTGATACCAACGAGAACGTCAAATTCGGCCAGCCGCAGGTCGCGGATGATTTCGGTCCGGTCGATAGCATCAATCTCACTATGTAAATAACGCACACGCATCCCCAGTTTGTTCAAATATTCCGACAAATCCTCCGCCATGCGCTTGGTCAGAGTTGTCACCAGCGTTCTTTCCCCGGCGCTGACTCGCTTTCTGATTTCGGCTATCAAATCGTCAACCTGGCTCCCCAGGGGACGAACTGATATTTTGGGGTCGCACAGCCCGGTGGGCCGAATCACCTGCTCCACTACCACTCCCTGCGACTTCTCCAATTCATACTCCCCGGGAGTCGCCGACACAAATATCACCCGGTCAATGTGCGATTCAAACTCCTCAAAAAATAAAGGACGATTATCCAGCGCCGATGGCAGCCTGAAGCCATGCTCCACCAGGATTTCCTTACGCGAACGGTCCCCGGCATACATCCCTCTAATCTG
>JBFMEF010000177.1 GCA_040753495.1 Candidatus Zixiibacteriota bacterium | reverse complement strand
ATAGTTGAAAAGATTTCGCCGGAGGAATCGGGGAAATACCGCTTCAGTATCTGCCGAGTGAATAAGCGACCGCAGAATCTTACGGATAAGAAAGCGACTGATAAAGATGCCAAAAGCGATCAGGGGCTTTGAGCGGAAGTATGATGTCGCAAACCCCCTTCATCCCCGCCTGAGGCCAAAACGAAGGGGGAAATTCCACCTACGTTTACGATTCTTTGAGATTCGGTGGCAGGTTTCTCGTTCTCTATGAATTCCAGATTCGGAATAATATCTGCGTTCTACCTGTGATTATTTACTTCCCTATATTCTTTCTCCAATAATGAATAACATAATAAGTCAGTAAATTCGCCTGCGATGATCAATGCTTCACGCATGACCCCTTCCCGTGAAAAGCCAACCCCTCGCATTAGTCTTTCGGAACGATCATTGCCTTTGGCGACCACAGCCCAGACTCGATGCATATGAAGGTCATTAAAAGCATACTTCAGCATTTTTTTAAGCACGACCCGTCCGATGCCTAAACCCCAGCAGTTGACTTCACCGATAACGAGCGCAAGTTCGCATTTGCGATTTTTTTCATCAATAGACTCAATGGTGCAGTAACCTATCAGCCGTCTATCTCTGAGAACTGCCTTCAACCAGGTATGCGGATTAGTCTTCAATCGGGCGAACCATGCCTCAATTTCTGTTCTCGACTTGAGTCGTTCAGCGAGATAGCGATTTACTTGAGGGTCATTTCGCCAGGATACTATTGTATCAAAATCCACTGCTGTCAAATCGCGAAGGGTGATCATTTCGTTTTTCATATCAGGTGTTTTCCAGCCTCTTGAATGTCCCAATCCATAAAGCGCTTATCTGACCGAAATGACGCACTTTCTTTAATATTAGCACAAGGAGTTTTGTTAAAAAAGGTGGGCTGACGGCGAAATATAATTCGTGCCTGGCAGATGTCCACATCTGCTGGTAACTATTAATTGCGCCGTCAGGAATCCTTCCTGACGGAAATGATGATGTCGAAACCATAGAGGTTTCGACCTACGTTACTGATGCCTCAGGATTGCCGCCAGTTTGCTTTTCTGCTTTCGCTTGATATGGCGGGGAATCTGGGGGTAATTCTCCTGGATGAATGATTGATAAGCGGCGCCTTCCTTCTTGCGGTCGAGCCGGTCAAGGGACTGAATAGCCCAATAAGCGGACTCAATGAGATTGAAGAAATTCCCCGGTCGGGATTTTAGCCGGTCGAACAGACGAGAATAAAAGGCGAGGGCGCTGTCGTACTGCCGGCTCTTATAAAAGGCTTCCGCCAGGGGCCAAAGGAAGGAGTTGCCGGCGGGATATTTTTGCAGCATCCCGGAGGCAAGCGCGATTGCCGAATCATACTGCTTTTCATTTATCCAGACCCAGATAAGGGAGGCTCGGGCCGATTCGCGGCTGAAGAGGGAGGAATCGATAGCGAGTTGGAGTTCCCGGATACCTTTTGCTTTGTCATTCTTGAAAAGCCCGACGGCGCGAAAGAACCCGGCTTTGACTGATTTCCAGTAATGGTACGAGCCAATTCCGAAGTAGAGGTCATAGAGGGTCGAATCGACCGCCAGACCTTTATGATACTGACTGCGGGCTTTGAAACCGTAGGTAATTGCGGAATAATTGGAGGCGAAGCGGGCTTCCCAGAGAGAGCGGTAGGCGTAAGCGTGTCCGATAAAAAGGTAGCAGGCAGCCGAATCGTGTCGGCTGCAGGCCTGAAGTTTCCGTTCCGCAAGCGATTTAACGGAATCCAGAATTTCCAAATATCGTTCGCCGTAGAGATTCTCTTCGGCGTCCATCATCTCCCCCTGCATAGCGGCGGCGCGGATAAGATAACCGGATGGGTCAGCCGAATCGATTTCCAGCAGGTACTCGGATTGCCGGAACGATTTCTCCCACTCTCCGTTGAGAAGAGCCGGTTCCCCGGCATTGATGATGGCGAGCTTCTGTTCCGTGAGAAGGGTATTTTCCGCAGCGGCAGGTATTGACAGGAGAAGAATGAGCCAGAATAGCGGTGTCATCGGAGAGCCGCGGCGAGGGCATCGGCTTTTTCAAGGGTTTCGGCGAAATAGGCGTTAGCGCGCCGCATCGCTTTTTCGGTGAGGATTTTTTCAACAATTTTCCCGGCGGTTTCTTTATCTTTGCGCGCCAGGGCGATTTTAGCCGTGAGAAGTTCGGCTTCAAAGACACCGAAGGGGTCAAAGTAGGGCGATGATTTCCAGGCGGTCCGAAGTTGGCGGATTTTGGTTTCAGCCTCCTCGAGTCGTCCCACCGAAATTAATCCTTCGGCATAGTACAGAAGGGCGTAGGGGTCGCGGGGGACAATGCGGGCAAGGGAGTCCGCCATGGCAAAGAGCTCATCGTACCGCTCTTCGAGGAAGTATATACGGAGCAGCGATTCGCGGGCGTTAAAAGATGCCAGATAACCGCGCTGGGCCGCCAGCCTGATTTCGGCGATACCCTGGTCGCGCTGGTCGCTGATGAAGGGGAGCCAGAGGAAATCTTTGGCTTTGACAGTGCGGTAGTAATGATAGGCGCCCAGCCCGAGATAGGCGTCATAGAAACTGCTGTCGGTCTCGATGGTTTTGTTGAGCGCGGAATTGCAGCGGAAACCATCACGGAACGCCCCCCACCAGTTGCCGTGAAAAGCCCGGTGCAGGGCGCGATAGCCGTAAGAAGCCCCGGCGATAAATTTCCAGTCAGGATTGTACGGCTCGCGCACCTGGCGCTTCTCGGCGAGGTCAATCGCCCGGTCGAGATAGTTGGAGATAGTATCTTGGAAGCGGTCGGTGCGGTACTCTTCGGAGATAGTCTGGTAAATTGTCCCCAAGAGAAAATATCCGACCGGGTTGTCTTCCTCCGCCTTGAGAATCTGTTCTGAGGCGTTAAGGGCGTCGACAAAATTATTATGCCAGATATTGCGGGCGATTTTCAAAGCGGCAGTGCTGCGGATAGCCGTCTCGGAGAAAGCCGGAATGTAGCAAAAGACGAAATAAGCGGAAAGAAAATAGAGCGCGCGGTACGATAATCCTGCCATTACTCTCTTATACATTGCCCGTTAATAATGGCGCAAAAAAGAGTTTGGCAATAACTTTTTTTAGATAGCCCCGAGGGCGGTCGCCAGCTGGGGAAGTTCGAGCTCTTTGTTTTCGGAGACGGCGATCGCCACGGCATTGCCCTGTTTCCAATATACAACCTGGCACTGCAGGCAGACATGCCGGAAATACTCAATGCCGGAGTGAATGACCTTCTCAAAATCGGGCAGGTCCTGGGGACTGTACTGACCAATAAAGAGAGAGACTTTACTGTCGCCGTTGCGGTAATGGAGATGCATGAACTTGTGGCCGCGGATTTCATCGATGCCGTAATGAGTCAACTCATAGCCGGCCACTTTTTCACCCAGGGCGAGGCTGAAATGAGGAGTCAGATAGCTGTTGATTTCCTCGATGCAATCGGCGTCATTGACGGCGGCGAAATTGACCGGGTTGGCGTTGAAATGCTCTTTCTCAAAAGGATAGACAAAGCTCTTATGCCGGAAAAACTGGGCGGTAGCCAGCGCCGCCACGACGCAGAGTACAAGGGCGGCAGCAGCGGAAATAATGACCGGCCGGGAGCGGAATGACTTCAGCTGGAAACGGCTTCCGGATTGCCCGGCGTCGGAGATACGCTCCTGAATTCTCTGTTTGAGCAGGTCGGTGCGGTTGCGGGAGGCCGCTCTTTCGGTGACGAACGTCTTGAACATCGCCTCGAATTCGTACCGCGCCATACAGTGCTGGCACTCCTCGAGATGTTTCTTGACTTTTTCGCTATCGATCTGATTGGCTTCTTTATCAATTACTTCATAGAGCAATTTCAGCGCTTCTTCGCAAGTCATTTAGCAGGTTCCTTGATAAAACCGTTCTTCACGGCATAATCCCAGAGGGCTTTCTGCAGGAGTTTACGCCCCCGATGTAATCGCGATTTAACCGTTCCGATATTAAGGCCGGCGATTTCAGCAATTTCTTCATAACTGAATCCCTCCAGAAAGGAGAGCACCACCACCAACCGGAAATCTTCGGGAAGGTCTTCAATCGCGCGTTTGACGTCATCATCGAATACTTTAGCAAAAAAGTGTTGTTCGGGATTTTCCGAAGGACCTAAAGCCGCCAGCTGGCCGAACAGGAAGTCATCATCGACATCTTCAAATTCAACAACCTGGGGAGTTCGCGATTTCGCCCGGTAGTTGTTGATGAAGATGTTGGTCAATATCTTGAACAACCAGGCGCGACAATTGGACCCTTCTTCAAATTTGTCCCAGAAGCGATACGCCTTGAGGAAAGTCTCCTGAACCAGGTCTTCCGCCTCGTTTTCATTGCGAGTCATCCGGAGAGCGGTTCGATAGAGAGAGTCAAGGTGTATCAGCGCTTCCTTGTTAAACCTCTCCTTCTTATGGTCATTTCCCGATAGCCGGTCGCTCATTTATCAGTTCGTACTTTCCGGACCGGGTTACATGACGTTATGTCATATAACATTTCCGTTCCAATTCTTGTTCCTGAATATATAATCAATTTTTGCACAAACGTCTACAGTTAAGGGGTTTATACCGATAATCGATTGAGATTGAAAGTTTCTTTTGGCACAATCTATCCCTCTCCAATGAAGCAGTTTTCAAGGGTTGCCGTTCTCCGGAGCCAGTTTTTTTTCAATTTTACGCAGGCCATACAGCACTATGATAATGACAAGAGTCACAATGGCCGTTTCGAGAAACTTGCCGGTGCCAATCATCAGGCCCAAAGCGCCGTTGACCCAGATGATAGCGGCGGTGGTCAAACCGCGGACAGAACCCTGGGCTTGTATGATTGCCCCTGCGCCAAGGAAACCGATGCCGGTTACAATATTGGCGGCAATCCGCCCAAAATCTCCCTCAAAGTCGCCCGCTATTTCAAAGGACATGATGGTAAACAGGGTGGCGCCGAGGACGACAAGGATATTGGTTCTGATTCCGGCCGGTTTGTGCGACCGCTCCCGTTCCAGCCCAATAAGAAAACCGACCGCAACCGCGGCAATCACCTTGAAGAGAAAAGTGATAAGCGCATCCATCTCCGGCTGGTACCACATATAATCTGTCTCTCCCTTAATTAAGAGTGTACCCTGTATAGCAGGCAGTCCCGTTCAGGCGGGATAGTCATATTTTGGCTTGTCAGCAGTTGCCTGGCTAAGCAGAATTTCCGCCCATATACATAAAAGATAATTTCAGCCCACAATTAAAGCAATAGAGATTCTGTTAAAGAAGGCCCAAGTTCCAACTATGTCGTTATGCCATAGCAGGTTGCTCGGACTCGCAAAGAATGTGAAATCTACCGAAGTCAGTGGTAGAATGCAAGGTTGCGGGGATGGAGTCAGAAATAATTAATTCAGCTTAGCCCGACATCAGCCGATATAATAGTTAAAGATGAAAAACCCGCTTCGATTATTCATAGCGCTGATACTGGCGACGGTGGTGGCGCTTTCCGGATGCGACACCCGGATTGTCCGCTCCGGGCTGTACGATTACAGCCTGATAGGGGCGGTAGTCAAGAATATCGACAATGATTCGATTCTGGCGGCGGCTCTTCTTAAGAAAGAGGACTCGGCCGTTGCCGGCGCCGTAATTCGTATAAACAACGACACTCTCAAATACTCCGGCGGCCTGTATTATCGCTCCTATAATTCCGACACGCTCCTGCGAACCGGCAATTACCGCTTGCGAATTCTCGACTCGACTTTCTTCGCCGATTCGCTCTTGTTCACGGTTCCGGCCGATCTTCAGATAACCTCCATATTCCCTGCCAGTCGGATAAACGGCGGCGGGGCGACCACGGTCCGGGTGGACTGGACCGCTTCCGGAGGGAGTAATGGGTATGCCTACGGTGTGGTGCTTCGGGAATCAGCTTATCAGACCAACGGATATTTCGGATTCGTGCCGGATGGCGCCACCCTGGTGACTATTCCGCCGGATGCGTTTCGTCTCTCGGGGCAGCTCGATACCGGATGGTACTATATTTATGTTTACGCCTATTACGGCTCGCCGGTGCCGGGAGGGAATCTTCCGACCGGATTCCCGGCCGGATTGGCGCCCAATATCGCCCGCAATAAATTTACCGGTTCCTGGGGAGCAATCGTGGTGTCGCCGCGCGACTCGATGTATGTGACCCTTCAGTAATCGTCTCAAATTTCTCTTTTCTTCTGTCATATTATTCTCTTAATTCCGGCTTATGAAAAAGAGCCGTAAGAGTGAAAATATCTCCACCCGCCGGGTGGAATTAGTCAGAACTTTGCAGAATCTCAGCACCGAACAGAGAAATCCGGCGACCTCAAAGATTGACACCCTCTCCCCGCTTAAGATTGTCAGAATCATTAATCGTGAAGACAGGAAAGTGGCCTCAGTGGTAGCGAAAGTGCTGCCGTCGATAGCCCGCGCCGCGAGGATGTACGCCGATACCTTAAGGAAAGGGGGAAGAGTTATCTATATCGGCGCGGGAACGTCAGGACGGCTGGGGGTGCTGGATGCGGCGGAATGCCCCCCTACGTTCGGGACTGACCGCGGGCAGATTGTCGGACTGATATCAGGCGGGCATGGCGCTTTGATACTTTCCAAAGAGGGAGCGGAAGACCGGGAAGATTGGGCGGTCGCTGATTTGAAGAAAATCAGATTCAGCCGGAAAGATTTGCTAATTGGAATTGCGGCCTCGGTCCGGACGCCGTACACCATTGCGGGAATCAGATATGCCCGCTCTGCAGGGGCAAAGACAGTTTTGATTGTCTGCAATAAGGCGTCGCTGAAAGCGCGTCCCGATATCTTGATAGAACTTCCGGTCGGTCCCGAGGTCATAACCGGCTCGACACGTATGAAGTCAGGAACGGCGCAGAAGATGACATTGAATCTCATATCGACCACGGCGATGATACTTCTGGGGAAGACTTACGGTAACCTGATGGTCGATTTACAGGCGAGAAGCGAGAAACTGGCGGCGCGGTCGCGGAAGATTTTGATGGAGTTTCTGAAGATAGGGTATGCCGAAGCGGATAGACTTCTCGTCGAAGCCGGCGGGTCGGTAAAAACGGCGATTGTGATGAACCGGCTGTCGCTCGACCGGAGAAAGGCGCAAGCGCGGCTTAAGAAAGCGGGCGGTTTCCTGAGAAAGTTATTGTAGACCGACCATTTATGGTCGGTTAATTCGGGTTGATTCGCAGATATCACTTCGGGGTGTCAATCGCCTACAGAGAACTCTGGGTGCCCGGTCGGTCTTAGGACCGACCGTCATAGAATCAGGCGGGTCTGGCGACCAGCCTGTCACGATTAACCGACCACCGGAAATAGAATCAGAACAAAAATGGCACGAGCCGCCTGCGGTATTGCCCGGAGGGCTCGTGCCCTGCAGGATACGGGGGCGTATTCATAATCTTGTTGCCATCAATATAATCTTAAAACATATTCTCTTCATGCCGCCCATTGACCACCAATATTTCATGGAGCAGGCGCTTCGAGAAGCGCAGAAAGCATTCGAGGAATCGGAGGTGCCGGTCGGCGCGGTGGTCGTGCATCGCGGCATCATTATAGGCCGCGGGCATAACCGCACCGAAGCGCTCAAGGACGCCACCGCGCATGCCGAAATGCTGGCGATTACCTCGGCGGCGGAGCATATCGGGGACTGGCGGCTGGAAGAAGCGGTGCTTTACTGCACGATAGAGCCCTGCGCCATGTGCGCCGGCGCGGCGGTGCTGTCGCGAATCAAGACGATTGTCTATGGGGCAAAAGATATCCGCTTTGGGGCTTGCGGAACTATATTCGAGGTCCCGATCGACAAAAGGCTGAATCATAGAATCGAAATTATATCCGGCGTGATGGAAAAAGAGGCGACGGAGTTGATGCAGATATTTTTCAAAGAGGTGCGCCGGAGGAAGGAGAAGATAAATTGAACAAATTTAATGTTGACCTGAATGCCGTGCTGATGCGACCGCTCTATTTCGGGCTGTTTATGAATATTCTGACTCCGGCGATATTTCTGGGAGTGGCGTACTACCTGGACAAATCCAGCGGCCGAGATATGCCGCTTCAGGAGACAGACCTGAATCTGGTCTTCTGGGTTTTGACAGCGGTGGCGATTGCTGATGGCCTGGCGGCATATTTCCTGAAGCGAAGACTTTTCTTTGCCCCGATGATACGGGCGAAAGAGAGCTTTTCCGATGATTTTGCGGCCGGGGTATTCCGGAATTCTCTTATCTGTTACTCACTGGTAACGGCGATAGCGGTGTATGGGCTGGCGTTTTATTTTCTGGGGGGAGAATTCGTGCATCTTTTCTTCTTTGTCTTTCTCTCTTTTAGCGCCTTTCAGCTGATAAGACCAAGGCTCGGCTTTCTGGAAAAAGTTCTGGAGGCGCAGGAGAAGCATGTAGAGGAAGGGCGGTTGTTGCGCCTGAAGTGACGAATTCATTCCCGATGACAGAAAAATTTCCTGCCTAAAAGGGATTCTGATACGTCCGTAAAAAGGCCGGAAATTTAGGCTTTACAAGGGGGAACGAATTTATAAATTGGGGGTGAATTTTAGATATTCTTGAAAATGGAGAGGTGCCAGAGTGGCCGATCGGGGCGGTCTCGAAAACCGTTGTCCGCGTGAGCGGACCCTGGGTTCAAATCCCAGCCTCTCCGTTTTTATTTGATGTAATTCCACGTGCATTTTGGGGATAGAGATATGCCTGAAGAAGCCAGTGAAGGGATTAAAGGCGACACTGGAAAGGCCAAGGGATTTGTTTATGCGCTCCGGTGCTGCGATGACAAGATATATGTCGGGTCGACCCGGAACTTGGATAGTCGATTACGTTCGCATCAAATGGGGAAAGTGAAGACAACGAAACATCGAAGACCGGTTGACCTGGTCATGTATGAGGAGTTTGAGAGTTATGCTGATGCCAGAAGGCGGGAGATGTACTTGAAGACCGGGGCAGGCAGGGATTGGCTTAAAAGAAGGCTCGGCAAGTCAGAGTGATCGGGGCGGTCTCGCTCGCCGCAGCGAGTCCGCCGTGGCGGAAAAACCGTTGTCCGCGTGAGCGGACCCTGGGTTCAAATCCCAGCCTCTCCGTTTTTATTTGATGTAATTCCACGTGCATTTTGGGGATAGAGATATGCCTGAAGAAGCCAGTGAAGGGATTAAAGGCGACACTGGAAAGGCCAAGGGATTTGTTTATGCGCTCCGGTGCTGCGATGACAAGATATATGTCGGGTCGACCCGGAACTTGGATAGTCGATTACGTTCGCATCAAATGGGGAAAGTGAAGACAACGAAACATCGAAGACCGGTTGACCTGGTCATGTATGAGGAGTTTGAGAGTTATGCTGATGCCAGAAGGCGGGAGATGTACTTGAAGACCGGGGCAGGCAGGGATTGGCTTAAAAGAAGGCTCGGCAAGTCAGAGTGATCGGGGCGGTCTCGCTCGCCGCAGCGAGTCCGCCGTGGCGGAAAAACCGTTGTCCGCGTGAGCGGACCCTGGGTTCAAATCCCAGCCTCTCCGTTTTTATTTGGGGACAATTCATCCCAGCCTTCTTGAAGAAGACAGAAGTTTATCGACCGGTCGAGTCACAAGTGTCGAAATCCCTGTGATTTATAAATCTTCCAACTAATATTTCATCTAATGACGGTGGGGTGGGATTTGAGAATCTCAGCGAAGCGGGAGATATTGATATTGGCGCCGGAAAGCACGCAGACTATTTTGCGGCTTGATTCGAAAGATTCGGGGTGAAACAAGATAGCGGCGGCCGGGGCGGCACCGGCCGGCTCGACCACCAGTTTGGCGGTCTGACAGAGGGCGGTAATGGCGAAGCAAATCTCTTCATCGTTAACGCGGATGACGGGCACATGGAATTTTCGCAGGATTTCGAACGGCTTTTCCCCTATCTCGGCGACATTGATGCCATCGGCAATAGTCTCAGCGTGGGCGATGGCGACTCGTCCGTTCTGTTCCATGGAACGGGCGGCGGCATCAGCCTTATCAGACTGGACGCCGACGACGCGAATATCATCATGATGAGTCAATACGGCGGTAGCGATTCCGGCAATCAGACCGCCACCCCCGACCGGGACAACAATGGTGTCGACATCGGGCCATTGCTCGAGAATCTCGAGGCCCAGGGTCGCCTGTCCGGCGATGACGGCATCATCATCATACGGCGGGATGAAAATGGAGCCGCGCTCTTTTTGGAGGGCAAGAGCATGATGATACGCTTCCGAGAGACTTTTTCCGTACAAGATAATTTCCGGCTCGCCGTAAAGGCGGGTTTGGATGATTTTTATTTCGGGTGTGCTGAGGGGCATGACGATTGTTGCCCTGATATTCAGGAAGGAGGATGCCAGGGCAACTCCCTGGGCGTGATTACCGGCGGAGGCACAGATGACTCCGGCTTTTCTTTCGGCGGGTCGGAGCAGTCGGATTCGATTCCAGGCGCCGCGGGCCTTGAAGGAGCCGGTTCGCTGGAGTGTCTCCAGCTTGACCTGGACGGTCTTCCCGGTTGCAGAGGAGCCGTGCCGCCAGATTTGAAGCGGGGTGCGGATAATCTCGGGATGCATCTGGTCCCGCGCTTCCAGTATGTATTCATATTTAATCAGAATGAATCCTCCGGTATTCCGTTTGGAGATTCAAGAATTGTACTACAACTTATATCGACAAATATCGGACGGCAGTTGAATATGCCACTTTATGTTCGGCAGAGACAAGAAAGGGATGTCAGGACCTAAATAGTCATGACATCCCGCTAACGTCCTTTCATCAATCAGAAGGCTATATCGCCTTATCAGGAACTCTCCCCTTGCGCGAGATGGGGGGTGTGGAGCGAAGTGACTTTGACTTCTTCCGCCATTTCCATAGGCGCGGCTTCTTCTTCTCCAATGGCGCTCTCTTTGGTAAATCGCGCCAGGAGAGTGTACATCACCGGCACCAGAAGGAGCGTCATGAAGGTGGAAAAGAGGACACCGCCGACGACAGCGATACCGAGGGGACGTCGCGCTTCCGCCCCGGCTCCCAAGCCGATGGCAATGGGGAGAATGCCGAAGACCGTGGAAAAAGAGGTCATGAGAATCGGCCGGAGACGAATCGCCGATGCCGAGACAACCGCCTCGAGAAGCTCTTGCCCTTTTTGACGAAGTTGATTGGAATATTCGACAATCAAAATGGCGTTCTTGGTCACCAGACCGATTAACATGATAAGCCCTATCTGGGAATAGATATTCATCGTCTGGCCGAACAGCAGAAGCGAAATCAGGGCGCCGACCACCGCCAGAGGGACAGAGAGAAGAATGGTCAGGGGGTGAATAAAACTTTCAAACTGCGCCGCCAGCACCAGATAGATAAAGACGACCGCGAAGAGGAAAAGGAAATAAAGGGCGGAACTCGATTCGCGGAATTCGCGCGACTGCCCCCCCAGGTCAGTTTCGATTCCGGCGCCGAGGTCGTTCTTTGCAATCTTGTCAAGGTCGTCGAGGGCCTGTCCCAGGCTGAAGCCGGGGGCAAGGTTGGCGGTGATAGTGGCAGAGCGAACACGGTTGAAGTGATTCAGTTCTTTGGGGGCGACGGTTTCATTGATGCTGACGACCGATGCCAGCTGCACCAGTCCTCCGCGTCCGCGAAGATATAATTCGTCGATGGTTTCCGGAGTGGCGCGGTCGGTC
>JBFMEF010000176.1 GCA_040753495.1 Candidatus Zixiibacteriota bacterium | reverse complement strand
GACCGGAGGCGGTATTGGTGACGGTCACGTTGACAACACCGGTTCCGGACGGGGTCGTTGCAGTCAACCGATATGGAGAAACGTAAGATCCGGCGACTGGTGTACTGCCAAAAGTGACCGTAGTTCCGCCCGGGTCGAACCCGGAACCATTGATGGTAACAAGCGTCCCGCCGGTATTGACACCGGAGGCGGGACTGATTGAAGCCAGTGTCGGCGCCAGGACATTGGTGGCGCTCACTGTCAGAATTGACGAATGCGGTCCCATGACGCCGGAAATATTCTGCGCAATGATGATATATTCGTAGGATGAGACGCCGTCGGAGGTGGCATCGACAAAGAAACTGTCGGTGACTCCGGGATTTGCCAGCGAGCCGGTCGGGTCATCGAGACGGAAGAAGGAACCTCCGGAGGCGGCGATTCGGCGATATATATGGTAGGTCAGTCCGGCGACCCTATTCCAGCGCAGTAGTATTCGCGAACTGGAGAGGGCGAAACCGTTCAATCCGCCGGGGGCGGCGGGCCAGGTCACTGGCGCCAGAGCAATATTCTCCTGCTGGAAAGAATTGTTGGGGATAGTCTTGGAGAGCACAAATCCCTCGCCGTTGGCGATATTATAGAAGTGGTAATCGTACGGGTTTCCGGGCGCTTCGGTCAGATAATTCTGAAAATCATCAAACCAGAATCCGGCGTCGTATCCCGCTCCGGTGCTGGTTTCGATGCGCAGTTCTTCATCGGTATTATCCAGATATCCGTAGAAACTGATCTCGCCGTTGGCGGGAGTACTGGCATTGGAATTGGTTACCGAGCCGAAGATAGACCCCTGCGCCAGAGCGGACGATGTGGTCAGTAACAATCCTGCCGCCAGCCAGGCCATGATTAACGGCCATTTTTTGTGGCGTTTATTCCTACGCACTTTGCAACCTCCGTCTATATCAATATTTCTTTTTGTCGTCATAATACCGTTCCTTCCTTACGGCGCCGGAAACACGGCGCTCGCGGCCGCATTTGCCTGGTACGGTTTTCCCGCCTTAACCGCAAAGTTAATTCCGAATCCCGCGGCAAAGCGAGATTCATAACTCTGCGAGGTGGCTATAAATCTATTCAGAGTATTGAAACTTCCGGGTAAATTATTAAGCACATCCTGCGCCACCAGGAAATCGGTTTCCCGGTCAAAGGGAATCACGATGAAGCTATAATCGGTGGTGGTGGTGGTCACCAGGTTGTAACTCAAGGCGCCCGGCGCCGGGACATTGCCGGCAACCGAAAAGATGGTCTGGGCTCGGGCGTTGACTTGATAAACACCCCCCGGCACTACGGCGAAATTGACGCCGAATCCGGCCGCAAAGCGGGATTCGTAGCTCTGTGACAGGGGACGATAGTTGTTGACGGTATTGACATTGGTAACGCCGATAGCATTTATCAAACCGACCGCATCGGTGATGCCGGTGTTTTCAAAGGGAATGCATATCAGATTGAAATCGGTGGTCGGCGTGATAATAATCGGATAATCATATTCGCCCACCCGGTTCGATGCCGCCGAGCGGTTGCCGAAAATATCAACGGCGACAACCGTATAGAAATACTGATTCAGGGTATCCCCAACGACATTGGCGCCGCTGATGTTGTTGTCGGTAAAAGTGAAGGTCAAATCGTTGGTGAAGCCGATAGAATCAAGGCTTGTCGGCGTGAAATATGCCCGGGTATTCCGGTGAATGACATAGCGGGCGATATCGGTAGGGAAGCCGCCGATATCGGTCGTGACCGGCGACCAGGCAAGGACAATATTGTCGGCGACGATGTCAATCTGCAGGTCGGTGATTGCCTGCGGCGCGTCACGATTTATTACATTTATGACGACCGTGTCAGGATTGGAGAAGAGGAAGTTGTCGTCAACTATCAATTCAAATTCGTAATCGCCGGGGCTGACCGGGTCAAAGGTAGGCTGGGCGACGGTGGAACTGGAGAGAGTGACCGAAGGTCCCGAAATCTGCACCCAGTCATAATTAATCGGGTCGCCATCCGGGTCGGAGGAGGCGGTACCATCGAGCGTGACGGTATTCCCGAGAACTATTCCGTTCTGGTCAGGTCCGGCGTTGGCAATTGGAGCGCGATTGGTCGGGGTGACCGTTATCTGAACTATTTCGCTGTCGGCAAGAGCGCCATCGGAGGCGATAAAAGTGACATTATATACTCCCGCCTGAGTGAAATCTGGCGCAAAATTGAAGGAACCGGTTCTATTCAGATTGTCGATGTAGCTCGCGTTCGCCGGCAGATTGAGGGCGGTCATAGTGAGCGGATTGCCATCGACATCAGAGGCGGTGACCGTAAAATTGAGTATTGCTCCCTCGGCGACCGTTCTTGGACCAATCGTCGCCAGAACCGGAGCGTCATTGACTGCCGTGACCGTGAATATCGCCGGGTCTTCATCAAACAGCAATCCCGGGTCGGTGGCGCGGAAGGTAATGGTTTCGGAGCCGTTCCAGTCGGGGTTGGGAATCGAAATCGTCGCCACACGGGCGGCGTCGATAGTAACCGTTAGTTGCGTTTGACCTGAGGCGGTCCAGGTCATTTCGGCATCACTGTTATCGACATCACTTACATAACTGTCGAGATTTATCGTTACAAACGTTCCGCCTTCGGCAATGGTCTGGTCGGGAATGTCGGTTACCACCGGCGGGTCATTGTCGGCCGAAATGGTGAAAGTCGCGGGGTCGCTGTCGGAGAGCAGACCGGGGTCGGTAGCGGTGAAAGTTATAGTCTCCGAGCCGTTCCAGTTGGCATTGGGGGTAGTGATGGTGGCGATACGGTTGATATCTATCGTCACCGTCAATTCGATATTTCCGGTGAAGGTCCAGATCATTTCGGCATCACTGTTGTCGACATCGGATACATAACTATCCAGATTTATAGTCGCGAAGGTACTGCCTTCGGCAATCGACTGATTGGGAATATCTGTCACCACCGGGGCGTCATTGACCGCCGTCACCGTAAATACGGCCGGGTCACTGTCAGAGAGTAAACCGGGGTCGGTGGCGGTGAAAGTCACGGTCTCGCTGCCAAACCAGTCGGGATACGGAATCGCAATGGTCGCCACCCGGCTGGTGATATTAACTATCAGCTGGCTGTTTCCGGAGAAACTCCAGGTCATCTGGTTATCGAGGTTATCGACGTCGGTGATATAATCATCCAGGTTAATGAGGACAAACGATGAGCCTTCATTAACGGTCTGGTCGGGAATATCCAGCACCACCGGGGCATCATTAACCGGAGTCACCGTGAAAGTCGCCGGGTCGGTATCGAAAAGGAAACTCGGGTCAGTAGCGCGGAAAGTAATCGTCTCGGAACCATTCCAATCGGGGTTCGGGGTGCTGATGGTGGCGACACGATTGGCATCGATGGTCACTATCAGCTGATTATTACCGCTGAAGGTCCAGTTAATCTCGGAATCAAGATTATCTATGTCATCAACATAGTTGTCGAGAATTATAGTCGCAAAGGAGCCCCCTTCGGCAATTGTCTGATTGGGGATATCAGCCACCACCGGAGCATCATTGGCGGCGTTTACCGTGAAGACAGCGGCATCCGAGGAGGAGAGCAATCCCGGGTCAGTCGCCGTGAATGTTATGGTATCGGAGCCGTTCCAGTCTGGAGAAGGAATCGCGATTGTTGCCACCCGATTGCCGTCGATGGAGACGGTCAATTCCACGTTGCCACTGTATGACCAGTTGATATCGGCATCAGGATTATCGACATCGGTAACATAGTCATCGAGGTTTATAGTCGAAAAGGAGCCACCCTCAGTGATGGTCTGATTGGTGATGTTGGAGACGACCGGCGCGTCATTGACAGGAGTCACCGTGAAAGTGGCCGGGTCGCTGTCGGAGAGCAAGCCCGGGTCGGTGGCCGTGAAAGTAATCGTCTCAGAACCGTTCCAGTCGGCATTGGGGACAGTAATGGTGGCGACTCGACCGGTGCTGATAGAGACAGTCAGGGCGGTATTCCCGCTGTAAGTCCAGCTTATCTGGGCATCGGTATTGTCTATATCCGAAACATAATCATCAAGGTTAATGGTAACAAAAGATGAACCCTCGGCAACAGTCTGGTCCGGAATATCAGAGACCACCGGCGCGTCATTTGCCCCGGAAACGGTAAAGGTAGCGGCATCAGAACTGAAAAGCAATCCCGGGTCAGTCGCCCGGAAGGTGATGGTCTCGGAGCCGTTCCAATCGGGTGAGGGTGTGGTTATGATAGCGACACGGGCGGCGCTGATGGTTACTGAGAGTTGCGTATTGCCGCTAAAGGTCCAGACCATTTCGGCGTCAAGATTGTCAACATCGCTTACATAATCATCCAGATTGATAGTGGCAAAACTGCTTCCCTCGGCAACAGTCTGGTCGGGGATATCAGCCACCACCGGCGCGTCGTTGACAGCGGTGACAGTAAAGGTCGCCGGGTCGGAATCAGACAGAAGCCCCGGGTCGGTGGCCGTGAACGTGATTGTCTCGGAACCGTTCCAGTTGGCGTCCGGGACAGTTATAGTCGCCACGCGGGAAGCGTTAATGGTGACAGTCAGAGCGGTCTGCCCGGTAGCGGTCCAGCCGATTTCGGAATCGAGGTTATCTATGTCCGCGACAAAGTTATCGAGATTTATAGTCAGAAATGTCGCCCCTTCGGCGATGGTCTGATTCGGAATATCGGCTACGACCGGGGCGTCATTGACCGGCGTGACCGTGAAAGTCGCAGCGTCAGAATTCGCCAGAAGTCCCGGGTCGGTAGCGGTGAAGGTGATGGTCTCAGAACCGTTCCAGTCGGCGTTAGGAGTTGTAATTGTCGCCACCCGGTTGGCATCAATATTGACAATTAGATTGGTATTGCCGCTGTATGTCCAGGTAATCTGATTATCGGCATGGTCGAGGTCGGAAACAAAATCATCGAGATTGATGGTAGCGAATGTACCGCCCTCGGCGATGGTCTGATTCGGAATGTCGGTTACCACCGGCGGGTCATTGACACTGGAAACACTGAATGTTGCCGGGTCGGAATCGGAGAGAAGGCCCGGGTCGGTAGCGGTAAAAGTTATAGTCTCGGAACCGTTCCAGGTTGGCGATGGGGTGGTGATGGTGGCAATCCGATTTATATCAATCGTTACGGTTAATTCAACATTGCCGCTGAAGGTCCAACTGATTTGATTATCGGCATTGTCGACGTCTGTTACATAGTTATCAAGATTGATGGTTGCAAAACTGCCGCCTTCCGGGATAGACTGATTGGGGATATCCGCCACTATTGGCGCGTCGTTGACGGCGGTAACTGTAAAGGTAGCGGCATTTTCGGAGAAGAGCAATCCGGGGTCAGTCGCCCGGAAGGCAATCGTTTCGGAGCCGTTCCAATCCGGGTTAGGAATACTTATGGTGGCAACCCGGGAGGCATTTATCGACACCGACAATTGTGTCGCCCCGGTAGTTGTCCAGACCATCTGGTTGTCGGCGTTGTCGATATCACTGACATAGTCGTCGAGATTTATCGTAACGAATACCGAGCCTTCGGCAATTGTCTGGTCGGGAATATCCGCCACTACCGGCGCATCGTTGACATTGCTCACCGTAAAGGTTGCCGCATCCTCATCGAATTGCGAGCCGGGGTCGGTGGCGCGGAAAGTTATCGTTTCCGCCCCGAACCAGTCGGCATTGGGAACGCTGATGGTGGCGATTCGGGAAGCATCGATGGTCACTATTAAATTAGTCTGACCGGAGGCGGTCCAGGTCATTTCGGCGTCGGTATTGTCCAGGTCGCTGACATAACTATCAAGGTTGATAGTCGTGAAACTGGAGCCCTCGGCGATACTCTGGTTGGGGATATCAGCCACCACCGGTGCGTCATTCACGGCGGTAACGGTGAATACGGCAAGGTCTTCATCGAAGAGACTGCCCGGGTCGGTGGCGCGGAAGGTAATAGTCTCCGAGCCGCTCCATTCGGCATTCGGAATAATAATGGTAGCAACACGGTTGGAGATATCAACCAGTAACTCTACATTGCCGCTCTTGGTCCAGATCATCTGCGCCGGAGTGTTGTCCACGTCGGTCACATAGTTGTCGAGATTTATCTGCGTGAAGGTAGAGCCTTCCGGAATCGTCTGATTTGGAATATCAAGCACCACCGGGGCGTCATTGACAGCGGTAACAGTGAATGTCGCCGGGTCGCTGTCGGAAAGAAGACCGGGGTCAGTAGCGGTAAAGGTGATAATCTCGGAGCCGTTCCAGTCGGCATTGGGGATAGTAATAGTAGCAACCCTGGAGACAATTGCAACAGAGAGTTGCGTTGCCCCTGACGCCGTCCAGGTGATTTCATTATCAGTATTGTCGATGTCGGTAACATAGTCGTCGAGATTGATTGTGGTAAAGGTGGTCCCTTCGGCTATGGTCTGGTTGGGGATATCGCTGACCACCGGGGCATCATTTATGGCAGAAACGGTAAATGTTGCCGGGTCATCATCAAACAGCAGTCCCGGGTCGGTGGCGCGGAAGGTAATCGTTTCCGAGCCGTTCCAGTCGGGTGATGGAATGCTGATAGTGGCAACACGAGAGGCGTTGATTGTTACCGTTAAAGCGGTATTGCCGCTGTAACTCCAGGTCAATTCTGCGTCAAGATTATCGATGTCGCTGACATAATCATCGAGATTTATGGTGGTGAAAGTATTCCCCTCACCGATAGTCTGGTTGGGAATATCAGCCACCACGGGGGCATCATTGATATTGGTCACTGTAAAGGTCGCCGGGTCGGAGTCGGAAAGAAGTCCCGGGTCGGTGGCGGTAAAGGTGATAGTTTCCGAGCCAAACCAGTCGGCGTTTGGTGTGGAGATAGTCGCCACCCGGTTGGTAATATTGACAATCAGACTGGTGGCGCCGGAAAAACTCCACGTCAGCTGGTTGTCGGCATTATCGGCATCGCTGACATAATCATCAAGATTGATTAGCGTGAAAGTTGAACCTTCCGGAATCGACTGATTGGGAATATCGGTAACCACCGGCGCATCATTGAGAGCGTTGACGGTAAAGGTGGCGGCATCTTCATCGAATGACAGGCTCGGGTCGGTAGCGCGGAAAGTTATTGTCTCGGAGCCGCTCCATTCGGAGTTGGGGGCTGCGATGGTAGCAACGCGCGAGGCGTTTATGTTGACTATGAGAGATATATTTCCGCTATAAGTCCAGGATATTTGGGCGTCGGCATTATCAATATCGCTCACAAAGTCATCCAGATTTATGGAGGCAAAAGGGCTGCCTTCATTGACGGTCTGGTCTGGTATATCCGCCACGACCGGTGGGTCATTGACGGCAGTAACGGTAAAGACGGCGTCATCGGAATCAAAAAGAAGACCCGGGTCGGTCGCCGTGAAAGTAATTGCTTCGGAACCGTTCCAGTCCGCCGACGGCGCCGTGATAGTCGCGACGCGGGAGGCATTGATGGTAACGGTCAAAGCGGAATTGCCGCTGAAACTCCAGTTCATTTCGGAATCGAGATTATCGACATCAGTGACATAAGTATCAAGATTTATGGTCGTGAAAGTAGCGCCTTCGGCGATGGTCTGGTCGGGGATACCGACAACAACCGGAGCATCATTGACGGCAGTAACCGTGAACGTGGCGGCATCAGCGTCAGAAAGCAGTCCCGGGTCGGTGGCGGTGAAGGTAATTGTTTCGGAGCCGTTCCAGTTGACATTGGGTATGGTTATAGTGGCAACCCGGGCAATGCTTATCGACACCGAGAGTTCGGTTTCTCCGCTGGCTGCCCAGGAAATCTGGTTGTCGGCGTTATCTATGTCGGTTACATAGTTGTCGAGATTAATTGTAACAAAGGTGCCGCCCTCTGCGACCGTCTGGTCGGGGATATCCGAAACCACCGGCGCGTCATTGATATTGGTCACGGTAAATACTACAGGAGTCTCATCGAACAGCAAGCCGGGGTCGGTAGCGCGGAAAGTGATGGTTTCCGAGCCGTACCAGTCAGCCGATGGCGTTGTAATGGTCGCAACACGGGAGGCATTGATATTAACAATCAAGTCAGTCTGCCCCGATGCCGTCCAGGTCATCTGGTCATCGGTGTTATCCGCATCGCTGACAAAATTGTCAAGGGTAATAGTTGTAAACGTGCCGCCTTCGGAGATAGTCTGATTCGGAATCGCTGTCACTACCGGGGCGTCATTGTTAGCAGAAACGGTAAAAGTGGCGGCATCGGAGCCGGAAAGAAGTCCCGGGTCGGTCGCCGTGAAAGTAATTGTCTCGGAACCGCTCCATTGCGGAAACGGCACAATGATTGTCGCCACACGATTGGTGATATCCACCAGAAGTTCCACATTGCCGGACTTTGTCCAGGTCATTTCGGCATCGGCATTGTCAACGTCAGTTACGTAATTATCAAGATTAATGGTGGCGAAGGTAGCGCCTTCGGGAATGGCCTGGTCGGGAATGCCGGCGACCACGGGGGCATCATTGACCGCCGTTACGGTAAATGTCGCCGGGTCGGAATCGAAAAGAAGACCGGGGTCGGTGGCGGTGAAAGTGATAGTTTCAGAGCCGTTCCAGTTCGGGTCAATTGGCGTAATTGTGGCAATTCGGGCATTGATAGTAACGGCGAGATTGAGATTTCCGCTGAAAGACCAGGTCATTTCGCTGACACTGTTATCGATATCGCTGACATAGTTATCGAGATTGATAGTGGCGAAAGCGGCTCCTTCGGCAACTGTCTGACCGGGAATATCGGAGACGACCGGGGCGTCATTGAGATTATTCACAGTGAATACGGCCGGGTCGCTGTCGAAGAGCAGACTGGGGTCAGTGGCGGTGAAAGTAATCGTCTCGGAGCCGACCCAGTCGGCATTCGGAACTGTAATCGTGGCGATGTTGGAGGCGTTTATACTGACGGTGAGGGCGGTATTTCCGCTGTAAGTCCAGGTTATTTCGGCGTCGAGATTATCTATATCTGTAACATAGGTATTCAGGTCGATAGTGGCGAAAGCGGCGCCTTCATCAATGGTCTGGTCGGGAATATCCGACACCACCGGGGCATCATTTACCGCGGTAACAGTCAAGGTAGCGGCGTCGGCGTCACTCAAAAGGCCCGGGTCGGTGGCAGTGAAGGTAATAGTTTCCGAGCCGTTCCAATCGGGGCTCGGGGCAGTGATAGTCGCCACCCGGCTGGAGTTGATACTGACTGTTAAGTTTGTATTCCCGCTGTAAGTCCAGGTAATCGCGGCGTCGGCATTATCAATATCAGTTACATAATCATCAAGATTAATGGCGGCAAAAGGCTGCCCTTCGCTTACGGTCTGGTTGGGAATATCACTGACTACCGGGGCGTCATTCACGTTGGTGACCGTGAAGGTAGCGGCATTGGAATGTGTCAATAGGCCCGGGTCGCTGGCGGTAAAAGTTATCGTCTCCGCGCCGGTCCAGTCGGCGTTAGGAATTGTTATAGTCGCCACCCGGTTTATATCGATAGAGACAGCAAGCTCAACCTGCCCGCTGGCCGACCAGGTGATTTCATTATCGGCATTGTCTATATCAGTGACATAGGTGTCAAGATTGATGGTGGCAAAGGTGCTGCCCTCAGCAATCGTCTGATTCGGGATATCGCTCACCACCGGGGCATCGTTTACGTTTGTCACCGTAAAAGTGGCGGCATCCTCTCCGCTCAGAAGGCTCGGGTCAGTGGCGCGGAAAGTAATCGTTTCCGAGCCGTACCAGTCAGCGTTGGGGATTATTATAGTTGCCACCCGGTTGGTAATATCAACCAGCAGCTGGCTGTTGCCGGTCTTGGTCCAGATCATTTCGGCATCGCTGTTGTCCGGGTCGGTAACGAAATTGTCAAGATTGATAGTTGTGAAGGTAGAGCCTTCAGGAATAGTCTGGTCGGGAATGCCGGAGACAAGAGGGGCATCATTGACCGCCGTAACTGTGAAGGTAGCGGCATCACTGGCGAAAAGCAGACCAGGGTCAGTAGCGGTAAAAGTGATAGTCTCTGAGCCGTTCCAGTTCGGGTCAAGGGGCGTAATCGTTGCCACCCGCGAGCCATTTATGGAGATCGACAGATTAACCTGACCGCTGAATGTCCAGTTTATTTCGCTGTCGGCGTCGTCAATATCGGTGACATAATCATCAAGGTTGATAGTAGCAAAGGGAGTTCCCTCAGCCACAGTCTGATTGGGAATGTCCGCAACCACCGGCGCATCATTGACATTGGTGACGGTGAAAGTCGCCGGATCGCTGTCGGAAAGAAGTCCCGGGTCGGTAGCGGTAAATGTTATAGTCTCCGAACCGAACCAATCGGCATTCGGAATCGTTATGGTCGCCACCCGATTGATATCAATGCTGACAGTCAGTTCGGTGTTGCCGGAGAAAGTCCAGCTCATATCGGAGTCGACGTTATCGACGTCAGAAACAAAATCGTCGAGACTGATAGTCGCGAACGTTGACCCTTCGGCAATCGTCTGGTCGGGAATATCGCTCACCACCGGGGCATCATTGACGGCAGTAACCATAAATGTTGCCGGGTCACTATCACTCAGCAGCCCGGGGTCGGTGGCGGTGAAGGTAATGGTCTCGGCGCCGTTCCAGTCGGCATCGGGAACTGTTATCGTCGCCACCCGATTGATATCGATACTGACTGTAAGGCTGGTGTTACCTGAGAAAGTCCAGCTTATTTCAGTATCGGCATTATCGATATCGCTTACAAAATTGTCGAGATTTATAGTGGTGAAGGTAGAGCCCTCATTAATGGTCTGGTTGGGAATATCCGCAACCACCGGCGCATCATTGACATTGGTGACGGTGAAAGTCGCCGGATCGCTGTCGGAAAGAAGTCCCGGGTCGGTAGCGGTAAATGTTATAGTCTCCGAACCGAACCAATCGGCATTCGGAA
>JBFMEF010000175.1:16237-20554 GCA_040753495.1 Candidatus Zixiibacteriota bacterium | reverse complement strand
GATTAAAGTTACTACAATATGTTTATAATTCCGCATTGGCTCCTCCCATGCAGGGTTCTGTTTTATTTCTCATAACAGTCCGCCAATCTAATATCTTATTCTCAGGGTGTCAACCCAAATTGAGCAACGCCCTCACGATGTCCGCGCGGTGAAATTAAGTAGAACCGTTTCATTGGCTTTCACCGGTATCTTGAAAATTATAGTGTTGGCGTCCTCCTTCTCAAATTCAAAATTGCTGTTGAGAATCTTCCACTCTCCCCAGAGTTTCTTTTTCACATTGATGGTAATATCCTCTTTCTTGTGGTTGCGAAGGCTGATTTCGTAACTGCGCTCTTCCACCCGGTCGGAAATCCGCTCATAGTTGGTCACCTTCTCCGAGGCGGAAACATCAAAGGCAAATCCAATCTTGAGATTTACTTTTTCATCTTTGGGGGTATGCTTTATCCGGTCTTCACCCAAAAGCACCATTGAGCCATCGGAATCGGCTTTGAAAGCGCGGACGCGCCCGGCCGGAAGCGGTATCCCCAGACCATCCTGTCTGGAATTGACAAAGCGCAATTCCACCCGCACTTTCTGGGCATTCAATTCCGGCTCATAATGGAATTCCTTGGTAACCGCGGTCCGGGCCGGCTCAAAAAGTGAAATCTGTTTGATTTCATTATTCGCCAGGGTTGCCTTGCGGGGCAGGGTGTACAGATGGTACTCAAAAAACTCCTTTTCTTCAAATCCGGCGACACTTGCCTTTGCCATCATCTGAGCATCCGCCTCATACATCTCTCTGAATCGTGGCTGCGCCACCCGGCTGATATCGCCGGCAATTAACTTTAGAGTGGCATCTTTGAAAGTCGCCCCGGAGTTGTTGGTAATCGACGACCATCCGCTCACGTCCAGCATTTTCTCATCATCGGAAAGTATCGCCACATACTCCGCCATCCAGTTCATCCCGCCGGTCTGATAACTGACATCGCAAAGCGCTCTGCCGCTGAAATTGGACTCATACAGCCAGAAAAGGGTGGGACGGGTTATCAAACCTTCCGGAAGTTGCGGGAAATTGGTGTTGGTAATCTGGTCCATCCGGACAATCTGAATCTTCCCCGATTTCTCCTTCAGGACCACCGCCCCGCCGGAAAAGGAAAGGAGTGTTCCGCTGAATATCTTGCCGTCCTTGTCAATCAGGTCAACTTCCTTGTCAATATATTTGGCGTAGATTTTTTCCGGGGAGACCAGGTCATAAGCGTAGTTCTGTTCCAGAATTGCGGCCGATCTGTTTTTGTCGGCAAGTTCAAATCCGACCGAGGTGGCGTCAATCATCGATGGGACATCAACAAAGGAAAGCATCCCCTGGCCCTTCTTGAATTCCAGTTCCCGTCTTTCCCGCACCACCCCCAGGTTGCTGTTGTAAATAGTGACGGCAACCTCATCAGCCAGCGCCGCGCCGCAAAGAATCATAATTGCCGCCGCAATAACCGAATTTAGAGACTTTCTTTTCACACCGACTCCTTTCTTTATCATTATACAATCCTGTCTTGATTTCCTTCCCGAAACTTCTTATTGACAATTGCCATTTGTCTTTTGAATCTATTATCTTTGAATATCTTATGGAAGAAAAAAATGCTGGAATCAAGATGTCGGACAGCTGCCCGCTGCCTTCTGAGAATTCCGCCATTGTCTATATAAAGGAAGGGCAATTATGTCCTAATTGCCGTTTCGCCAAACTGGTGAAAGAGCCGGGGAATATTATCCGATGCCCCATCTGCGGTTACGGCAATGGGGCGGGTTGCACCTGATAATTAAAATGACCGCCGGTACGGCGGATGAGAAACAAACCATGGTTGTCAGTACCGATACCAAGTACGGAATTGATTTGAAAGATATTTTTCTTCTGCCGAATCTTCTTTCTCTGTCGCGGGTGCTTCTGGCGCCGGCCATTATCTATTTCATCGCGGGAAAAACCGAGCAGGATATCATTATCGGCATCATCCTTATGGCGGTGGCCGGGTTCTCGGACTATTTTGACGGCTTCTTCGCGCGACGGCGCGGTCAAATAAGCCAACTCGGTATCATCCTCGACCCGTTAGCCGATAAGATATTCGCCGCCGCTCTGATTATCGCCCTTCTTCGGTACCGCGAGTTTCCGCTTTGGATGGCAGCCGCCGTCATCGCACGTGACCTGCTGATTATTTTCGCCGGTTCGCTTCTGCTGGGAAAGAAACGGCCGACCCTCCCCTCGAACCTGACCGGCAAATATTACTTCGCCTCGCTGGCGCTTCTGATTTTCTGCTATGTCGTCATTTTTCCTTCAGGAGAAAAACTTCTCCTGATAATTACATCAATTCTGCTGGTCGCCTCTTCGGTCAATTACGGACGGCTTTTCCTGCGAGTATCCAGAGGGGAAGAGCCCCCGGTTTTCAAAGACCGGCCGATTTACAGATTCCTTCGCTCCTCCGGAACGGCCGTTATTTGTATCTATGGAATCATAAAATTTTATCAGGAAGTACTCCTGCGAATCATAAAGTAAGGGAGTGGCTATGTTGAAACTGGAAGGGAACAATATCTATCTGCGGCCGGTGCGACCGTCTGACGCCGAGTCAATCTACCGCTACGCCCGCCATCGGGAAATCAGCCGTTACACCTATGTCCCATTTCCGTACCGTCGGGAAGACTCATACGCTTTCCTCAAATCGCTGCGCCGCTGGAGAAAAAAAGGAACTTCGGAAGTATTCGGAATCATCGATAAAAGCTCGCATCGGCTGCTGGGGTTGATTGGGATGCATCGGATAGACAGAGTCAACAGGCGGGTCGAAATCGGATACTGGCTGGGCAAAGAGCATTGGGGAAAAGGATTCACCTCGGAAGCGGTCCGGCTGGTGGTCCGTTACGCCTTCAAAGAAATGAAACTTCAGAAAGTAGTTGCCCGGGTCTGGCACCCCAATATCGCATCGGCGAAACTCTTGCAGAAATGCGGCTTCAAACTCGAAGGGCGGCTCCGACGCCAGACCTTCCGCAACAATCGGTGGTATGATGAGTTCATGTTCGGGATATTGAAGAGGGAATATGGAGTGAGGCGATGATTCGGCTCCAGGGGTAAGAATCGTCTTGAGCCCAAATTCAATCAATCGCTCAGTTTCTGCCCGGTCCAGGGGCAGTAGTTCCAGGAGACATGCGCTTCTTTGCCATTGGGGCATTTTCTCGGGACAAAGAGCGAATTGAGGGGGAACTCGATACCACAATTGACCACTTTTCCTTCCGACTGCGTCAGACTCACACTCAATCGTCCAAGTCGATAAGGGTCAATCAACCGCGCATCCGGATGATTACGGTCGGGAAGCACGAAGAAATGCATATTGGCGCCCAAATTCCCCATCGCCGCCTTCAAAATCGGCTTAAAAACACCCAGGATTACTTCCAGTTCCGAGGGAAGGTCGGCAATGACAGTCACCTCCTGCGCGGCGCCGGCGCTGTCGGTTACTGAGACATACATCCCCTGCCGCACTTTTTCTTCGGGATAGAAGTCGAAACTACCGAAAGCGCCGATATCGGCTTGACAAATAGAGATGACAGAATAGTCGCGAATCGCCTCCAGATACGCCACTTTGTCCGCTTCACTGATGGAACTGTCGCTGGCGAATACCCCTTTCCAGAACTCCAACGGTATCCACCAGACTATATTCAGCCGGTCGGCTTCGTTCGGCGGTTGCACCTGGGTTTCGCCGACCAGGGCATTTATATCGACCTGGTGCGGCTCTTTCTTCTGAAGGCAGTTAGCCGGGGAATAAAACAGCGGAATGGCGGACAGAATTATGAAAAGGGCGAAGAAATATCGGATAATTCTTATGGAACGGTATTGTCCAAGCATAATTGCCTCCGGGCTAATTGAGTTTCTGTAAATGGCGCCTGAATATTATTTCGACAGAAATTGAATGAATTAAACAGTTCTTGTCAACTATCAATCCCCCCACATTCCCCTTGACTTAATCTGCCGGAAACCTTTATTCACTTTGATTGTTCATGGACAGTAATGTGGATTTTTGATGTCCATTTGCACAGCCTCGGATACCAGTAGGGGCAGGGTTTATCCCTGCCCGCGAAATGCCGCGAAGCGGTATTTCACTCGGACGACCGCGAGGGTCGCCCCTACAATACGAGAAACCGACTCTATTGAAGGTGCGTACCGACAGTAGGGACCAGTAGGGCAGGGTTTATCCCTGCCCGCGAAATGCCGCGAAGCGGTATTTCACTCGGGCGACCGCGAGGGTCGCCCCTAACGCACAAATGACGACGGGACCAAAACAGGAATGCTGAAACTTGACGTCCAGA
>JBFMEF010000175.1:0-16137 GCA_040753495.1 Candidatus Zixiibacteriota bacterium | reverse complement strand
GGGCAGGGTTTATCCCTGCCCGCGAAATGCCGCGAAGCGGTATTTCACTCGGGCGACCGCGAGGGTCGCCCCTAACGCACAAATGACGACGGGACCAAAACAGGAATGCTGAAACTTGACGTCCAGAATCTCGCCAAACGGTTTGGCGCCCGAAAAGTGTTCGAGAATATCAATTTCTCGCTGACACCGGGAGAGTCTATCGCCATTGTCGGACCGAACGGCTCCGGCAAATCTACCCTGCTGCGATTGATAATAGGCTTGAATATCCCGACCAGAGGGAAAGTGGTCTTCTCCGATGACGGCAAACCGCTCGAATTCGACGCTTACCGTCGCCGGCTGGCGCTGGTTTCCCCCTATCTTTCTCTCTATGGTTCGCTGACCGGAAAAGAGAATCTTCGCTTCTTCGCCAAAGTCAACGGCGATAATATCAGCGACCAGGAGATCGAATCACTTCTGGCACAGGTCGGATTGCAGGGGAGAGGGGATGATTTCGTCTCGGCATATTCTTCCGGAATGCTGCAGCGTCTAAAGTACGCCGTCGCCCTCGCCAAGAATCCGGAAATTTTGATGCTGGATGAGCCATCATCGAACCTCGATGAGTCCGGGAAAAAGGCTGTTTCTGATATAATCGAATCACGCCGAAAGAGTACCATTCTGATAATCGCCACCAATGAGAAGGAGGAGTACGCCCTTGCGGAACGACTCTGTCAACTGGGTCAGTAGAGTTCTGGCTGTTACTGAAAAAGATATCGTCTCCGAATTCCGGACACGATACGCCATCAACGCCATCCTGATGTTCGCTCTGGTGACCCTGACTGTTATCTCTTTTGCCGTCGGGGCCTTTTCACCCACCAAAGAGGTAATGGCGGCGCTGTTCTGGATAATTCTTTTCTTTGCCGCCATGTCGGGACTGGCGCAGGTCTTTATCAAAGAAGAAGAATCCGGCACAGCACTGGCTCTGAAACTGGCGTCTGATGGCACAGTCATCTTTTTTGGCAAGCTGCTTTTCAACCTGGCGCTCCTTTTTGCCCTGACGGTCATCGTGGTGCCGCTTTTTATTATCCTCCTTAAGACCGAACCGGCTAACTGGCTTTTCTTCCTCTATGCTATCTTACTGGGAAACATTGGCTTAGCCGGGGCGACGACTATTATTGCCGCCATTGTATCCAAGGCGACTATCAAAGGCGCCCTCTTTACGGTCCTCTCCTTTCCGGTACTGATGCCGCTTCTAATAGCTGTGATAGAAATCACAAAGTCGGCTTTCCTGGGAGGGGTGTTTAAAGATATCGCGGCCCCAATGCAACTTCTTGTTGCCTATGATGTTGTAATGATAATATTATCCTATTTATTATTCGATTTTGTCTGGCGACAATAATAAAAGAATACAAAAAAGATTGGATTTTACCATTATTGTTGTTATTATGAGGTATAACCTGCGTAGTTAGGTTGAAAAAAAGTATGATTTGGAAATTACTGATTTTTCTGGCGATGTCCTTTGTGGTGGTGATGGCGTTTATTACCCCTTCGCCGATGAACCCTGCCAACACTCTTGGTCCGGTCGATGTCTATCGGATTTTCTATTTCCATGTCCCTCAATCCTGGGTGGCGACCCTGGCTTTCTTGATGTCGATGTTCCTTTCTATTCGCTTTCTTCAAACCAAGAATATGGCATTCGATATAAAAGCGGTCACCGCCAATCGGCTGGGACTGATGTTTGCTATTCTGGCTACGGTCACCGGCTCCATCTTCGCCAAGATGACCTGGGGAGAATTCTGGAACTGGTCGGAGATACGGGAGGTCTCCATATTTATTCTGCTTATAATCTATGGCGCCTATTTCGCCCTCCGTTCGGCTCTTCCTGACCCCGACCAGCGGGCGACACTTTCGGCCGTTCTCTCGATAATATTTGCCGTTTCGGCGGTTTTCCTGATTTTCATTCTGCCGCGTATCTACCCCTCATTTTCGCAACATCCGACCGATTCGGTTGTGGATAAAAGCGGCAAACTGACTATGGGGGGGACGGTCAGCCTTATCTTTTTCACTTCGCTGGCTGTTTTTACCGCTCTTTTCGTATGGATTTATGACCTTTCTGTAAGACTTCAGAACATATATGAAAAAAGATTGTTGGAGGATAAGTAATGGATGCCAATTATGTCGTAATGGCGGTAACCCTGATTGTCTGGTTGGGTATATTCTTATACCTGCTTTCGATAGACCGTAAAGTTCGCCGTTTGGAGGGAAAAAATGAAAGTTAAATATATTATCGGCGTCGCTGTCATACTTCTCTTTGTCGTCTGGGGTGCCTCGGCCTTCCTGAAGACCACGGTGCAGTATGTCACGATAGCTGAAGCGCGCCAGTCGGATAAGACGGTGCAGGTTCTGGGCAATATTGATTTCAATGATTATCGCTATGATGCCGATAAACGTAGATTAGAGTTCTCTATTTTCGACGCCGAGGCTTCCAACCCCGAAGCCGCGGAGAAAATGAAAGTGGTTTACTACGGGGTTGTTCCGGGCAATTTCGAACAGGCCACGCAGGTCGTGGTCAAAGGAAAGCCGGGCGCTGATGGTTTCGAAGCCGATAAACTTCTGGTGAAGTGCCCTTCGAAATATCAGGGAATGGAAGAAGACTCGATGGAGTCGGCCGGAACTACCGGTTCATAATAAAGGATTTATATGTCTATTCCGCATGTCGGCAGTCTGGCGCTCTTCCTGGCGTTCGCCATGATGATAATCAGCGGTGTCTCTTTTCTGCTCACCGCTCTGGGACGCAAAAACCTCTTCGAACTGGGGCGTAAAGCCTATTCTCTGCAGATTGTCTTTGTCACGTTTGCAGCGGCTATTCTGTACTATCTGTTTTTCACCCACGATTTCAGCGTCAAGTATGTCGTTGAATATTCTTCCAGCGACCTTCCTTTCTTCTATCTGCTTTCTTCCTTCTGGGGCGGTCAGGAAGGTACTTATCTCCTCTGGGCTGTCTTGAGCTCGCTGTTTGGGCTTTTCATTTTATATCGCGCCAAACAATATACCAACTGGGGGATGTTCTTCCACTCGCTGGTGCATCTGTTTCTTTTTTCCGTAATGGTCTTTGCCCTCTCGCCGTTTCGCACTCTGGATTTTGCGCAAGCCGAAGGGGCCGGGCTCAATCCGCTTCTGCAGGACCCCTGGATGGTAATTCATCCGCCGATTATGTTCTGCGCCTTTGCCATGGCCGGCGTTCCTTTCGCCCTGGCGCTGGCGGCTCTGATGAAAAAAGACTTCTCTCAGTGGCTGAAAGTCACTTTCCCGTATGTCGCCATGACCTCCTTTGGTCTCATCCTTGCCAACGTTCTGGGCGGCTACTGGGCATATAAAACTCTTGGTTGGGGCGGTTACTGGGCCTGGGACCCGGTTGAGAATACCTCCTTTGTTCCCTGGGTGACCTCGGTCGGTCTTATTCACGGGATGATTGTCGAGCGGCGGACCGGCGCTCTGCGTCGCGCCAATCTGCTGGTCTCGATGACGCTTTTCCTGCTGATAATTTATGGCACCTTTCTCACCCGCTCGGGAGTGCTCGCAGATTTCTCCGTCCATTCCTTTGTGGACCTCGGTATGAACGGAATCCTGGTCGGCTTCATGCTCGGATATCTGATGCTTGGCCTGACAGTTTTCTTATTCAGCCGAACCCCCGAAAAGGTCGGCAAGCCGCTCAACTATAATATCTTCTCCCGCGATTTTATCATGTTCAGCGGGATGGCGCTATTTGTCATTCTGGGACTGGTCGTCCTCTTCTGGTCATCGCTGCCGCTTATCACCCGTTATCTGACTCCCAATCCGTCGGCGGCCGATGTCTCGACCTACAATGCCTTTGCCTTCCCCTTTGCCATCATCATCAGCCTCTTTTTGACCTTCAGTCCGATTCTGATGGGTCCCGGGCTTAAAGTGGAAAATATGAAATCACGTGCTCTGATTGCCGTGATAATCGCGCTGGTTATATCCGGCGCCCTCTTTCTTCTGGAATTGATAAGTATTACCATCGCTATCGCCGCCCTCATATATCTATCGATAATGATAATCTATTTGAGCGAGAAATCGATTCTTAAGCATGTCACCCGCGGATTCATTCTGGCCGCTATCGGTATTATCGTGGCGCTGTTTCTGGGAGTCAGGCAGATTGAATATCTGTTCTTCATTGCCGCGGCGCTCATTGCCGCCGGCGCCCATATGAATATAATCGTCCAGTATCTACCGAAACGTCCCGACCTGGCCGGAGGACATCTCTGCCATTTCGGTTTCGGCTTGATGCTGGTCGGTATCCTCGCTTCCTCGGCTTTCTCGGTCAATGAGCAGGTGGTTATCCCCCGCAATCAGCAGAGCGCCGCATTCGATTACGCTATCGCTTATCACGGCACCGGCGGAAGTATCATGCAGAAAGATAACGAAATCCTTCTCACTCTGGAAAAGAACGGCAGTCAGGTTGACGCCCGCCCCAAGTTCTTCTATATCCAGCGGATGGAAAGCATGATGAAAAAGCCGTTTATAAAGAAATCATTATTTTATGACTTATATATCTCGCCGCAGGATATTCAGGAGCTGCCGCACTCGCCCGGTCTGAAACTGGCCAAAGGGGAGAGCGCCAGAGTCGAAGATTTCGAATTCAAATTTATCAATTTCGATATGGGCTCCCACGGCGCCTCTGAAGGGATTTCGGTCGGCGCCATTCTGGAAGTGACACATAACGGCAGAATCGATACTCTATTGCCGCGTTTGGTCTCCAATCCCAACGCCGCCCAGGGAGGACCGAATATGCTCTCCGAGCCGGCCAAGTTGACCGGAAGCAAGAGTTATGATGTCCATATCGAGCAGGTCTTTGCCGGAGAAGGGGCGGTGTCGTTCTCGATTCCCGGACTGATTGAGCATTCCGCTCCCGACCGGGTGATTCTCGATATCTCCCGCAAACCGGCCATCAATCTTCTCTGGCTCGGCACCACGCTGATTTTCCTTGGGATGGTGATGGTTATTTATTACCGCTTCAAGAAGCAATAGCACCGGATAATCACTCAGAATTCTAAGGCGTCCGGCGGGACGCCTTTTTTATGCTAGTAGATGGCAGTTACCAGTGCCAAGAATGGGCAGCTACCTCAGTTCAAGACCATCTGAGATATGTCCAGCCAGGTCGGGGGCTTAACTTAGAAGTACTTTCTGGATTCCAGTGTGTGCGGGGAATTACGGGAGAGAAAGCCGGGGCGCCTGACCTGACGCATTTCCTGGCGCAGGAGCGCAAATTAACATCCCCTTATTATAATTCTCGTTTTTTTTCAACTTTATCCCCTATATTTCGTCTAATAATCGGTAAGGCGTATGAATAGAAAAGTAATTTCAATCTTTTTTATCATCTTTGCTTTAGGGTCTCTTTCGCCCAGTCTGCACTCTGAAACCTATGCCCCATCGCAGATTCTTCAGGATTGCTACGGCAATGGCGATATCAACGGCGATGGTTCGGTTCGCTCGTTTGCCGATCTCTACTATTTTGAGGAATTCCTTTATAGATGCGGACCGCCGCCTCCCGATTCGATAAATGCCGACCTCAATAACGACTGCATCGGCAACAGCGCCGATTTCTCCCTTCTCCAATGCTTCATAATCTCCGGCGTCTCCTGCTTTGACAGCTATCCGGTGCCGACCTGCTGCCGGGTCCGGCTCATCCGATACCATGCCCCGGGCGACCTCAATAAAAACGGGGAAATCAATATTCTCGACCTGACAGCGCTTATCAGTTACCTTTACAAGAACGGTCCTGTCCCGGAACCGCTCTGGATTGCCGATATCAATGCCAATGGAATTTGTAATATTATCGATGTCGCTTATCTGACCAGCTACCTTTACAAAGACGGTCCTGAGCCGCAATGCCTTCCGCATTAATCACGGCGCCGGCAGAAACCTTTTCGTAAATTCTTCGGACGTTTGCCTTTACCACCTCCCTGAAACTTTGGGATTGACTATCGGCCCTCTCGCCGTATATTGATTATAGTAATATCATTTTACTCACGGCAAAAACCTGTAGAACTCCTCTCCGGAGGTAAATATGAAGTTCAAATCAATATTGGCGTTCCTGCCCATTATGATGGTACTTCTGATTCCCCCTCCTTTCGCATCCGCGCAGGAATGTTATGGGGATGGTGATGTCAATAATGATGGCATTTCACTCTCCGTCGCCGACATGGTCGCCCTTGCCAGGGGTATCACCAATTGCGGGTATACCATTCCGGCTCCCTGGGCGGCCGACCTGGATGGCAATTGTATCATAGACAGCGCCGACTTTGCCATATACTATTGCTATTTCAAGAGCGGTATCTCTTGCCTACCTGATGGCTTTCCGCTTCTGACCTGTTGCGACCCGCAGGTCGATATCGCTTTCATCTGGGGAGACGCCAACGGCAATCATACCATAAACATACTGGATGTTACCGCTATCATCTCTTATCTCTACCGGAATGTCCCCCGGCCTGACCCGGATTTCACCGGCGATGCCAACGGGGATGGTTCCTTGGGGATACTGGATGCCACCTACTTGATTGCCTATCTCTATAAGAGCGGTTCGGCGCCCAAATGTGCCACCTCATTTTTTGATTGACAAGTTACATCTCAGACGATATTTAATAAGCCAGCTGTTCCGGTGCCCTCAAGGTGAGGGGTAATAGGGAAGACGGTGTAAGTCCGTCACAGCCCCGCTGCTGTAAGCGGCTACTGCTTCGACAGCAAACCACTCATTCCGAGCTGACTTGGAATGGGGAAGGAGTCGTGGTCAGGCCTGATGCCGCAGAGTCAGAAAACCTGCCGGAATGTAACGGCGCCGTTGTTTCTCAACGGCACCCGTTGACTGCGCGGGCAGACAGGACAATTAAGAATTAGCAGACCTCCCGCCCGGCAGTCGCTCGGGTTTTCTTTTTGGAGGTTTCCATGCGTCCTCTCTTTCTGGTTACCTCGATGCTGCTTTGCGCCGTAGCGATGGGACACGGCGCCAGCGAAGAGGAACCATTCCAACTCCCCGACACGGTCGTTGTCACCGCCGAGCGCTTCCCCTCGCCGGCGCGAAAAGTCAGCTGGCCGGTGCGGACTCTGAGCCTTAACGGCAGGATACATTCCGCCGACCTTTCCCGCCGACTTGACGGTGTTGCCGGCATCGACCTGACCGGATATGGACAAACCGGGCATCTCAGTAATCTTCTTATCTGGGGTGCGCCCTCCTCCCAAATCCTGCTTTTGCGCGACGGTCGTCCCGTTTATAATCCGGCCACCGGCGGTTTCAACCTGGCGGAATTCTCCGCCGCGGAACTGGAGAGGGTCGAAATTGTCAAAGGGACCCAGTCGGCGCTTTACGGCTCCGACGCCATCGGCGGCGTCATCAATCTCATTTCGCGCAAAGATTATTTCCGCCATTACGGCGGCGGTTTTTCGGCCGGGAGCCATGGCTATCTCGATTATTATTTTCGGATGGCGCCGGCTATCTCTGACTGGCGATTGAATCTGCTTCATGAAGGCGCCGTCGGCGACAACGCCCGCATCAATTCCGGAGTCAGACGAAATCTTTTCCAGGGGGAATTGATTTATGCCCCGGCCCGGAGAAACTGGGAGAGCGCCGTTTCGTATCGATATTTTCGGGACTCGGTCGGTTTGCCGGGACCGGTGCCGGACCCGGGAGCAATTCCCTACTACGGTGACAGCCATTCGTTCTCCAACGTTAATCACCAGCGGGACTTCATTCATTCTCTGGATGCTCGCTTTCAGATTGCCCCCCGCCCCAACGCCCCCTTTTCCGCTGACTTCAATCTGTTTTATGACAAGCGGACCCTCGAGTATTTCGGCAGGTACGCCTACCTCGGTTTCGCCAATGATTCTATCGATGTCACCGACCGGAACCGGAATGTCGGTCGGAACTCCGGAATCGAGGGAGCAGTCCGTTTTGATTTGGGGGAGATTACTCTCTCCGGCGGTCTTGAATTTCTGTCGGCATCATCCCGAGTCTCCACCAGCACCAGTTCTACCACTTATGACCGAAGCGGCGGCTCCAGCTTCGCTCTCGAGAGCGGCTCCGACCGTCATCATCATCGGGATATCTACGCCGTCTGGTCAGCGCAGTCAATCTTCCTGCACGACCGGCTGGAAATCGAATTTTCAGAGCGGCTCCAATTGGTAAACGGTTCCGAGAGTTATGAAGCTTTCAACAGCGGTCTGAAATTCTATCCCAACCCAGACTGGTCGCTGGCGGTGGCAATCGGAAGCGCTTTCCGCCTCCCGTCATTCAATGACCTGTACTGGCCCCGCGATGAATATTCGGTCGGCAACCCCGGTCTGATTCCGGAAAAAGGAAATAATCTGGCGCTGACGGTGACAGGTAGAATCGACACTACTGCCATGCTGAACGCCAGTCTCTTTTACCGGAGGGTAAAGGATTTAATTACCTGGGCGCCGCTGGGGGAGGATAATTCCTTTGGCTCCCCCCGCTGGACCCCTTCTAATCTGAATCGATTCCAGACCTTTGGGGCTGATCTGGGATTTACTTTTCGCCCCTACCGCTCCTGGTCGCTGGAGTTGGAACTGACCGCCCAGTCGGCGCGCCAGAAAAACAAAGAACTGGTCTTTTCCGGCGGGGATGGCACGCAGCGTTTTGAGACCAGGGAGCGGGATGCTGCCTTTGTCCCGCCGCTTAAAGCCCGTGCTGCCATTAATGCCAAAACGGCATATATCAACGGTTTCCTGGAGGCGGTCTTCACCTCGACTAAAAAGGCTTATTTTGCCGAATATTCATTCGACAGCCTCTTTAACAGCCTTATATCGTACACCGAAAAGAGACTTCCCGAGGCGGTGGTGCTCAATTTCGGAGTTCATAGACCCATCGGGGAGATTTTTGATATCTCGTTAAATATCAACGACATTTTCGACCAGAAACCATCCCGCCAGTTCGGCAGCAGTATCAAAGACGGGGACTATCCATCTTTGGGGCAGGATATCAACCTGGCGATAAATTTCAATTTCCGATAGATTTTTAAATTTTTTTTCAACCAACGGAAACTATCTGCGTATAAACTTGTGCCTTACACATAGTCCCTCCCAGAAGGATGTCGCCGGAAACGGCGGCATCTTTTATTTTATATGTCAGACGGCGCCTGCAATTAATGGCTTGACTTAGCCCCCACTTTAAACGTTGATTCCCTGCCGTTGGCGCGCGGGACTTCGGTCCCTCCGCCGGCAATGTAATTTCGAGTTCAGAACGAGGTGGAACGGAATTTGCCTGCTACTTTTTTCAACCGACGATATCTTCAGTACTTTCTCGCCGGGCTTCTTGCTATATATTTTTTGATTACCTTCCCGCTCGCTTTCCGCAACCGCGCTATTCATATCGATGAGGCCTGGATCGGGGAGCAGGCTTATACTCTGCAGAGAGACGGTATCGTCACCAACAACCTTTTCGCCGATTACCCCCCCCTTGACGGCGAAATTGTCATATATCACAAATTGCCGGTCTGGCTGGGGGGAATATTTGTGAAGCTGTTCGGCTGGGGGCTTTACCCCCTCCGCGCCATTTCCATCCTTGCCGGTTTTGCCCTTCTTTTGGTATTTTTTCGGGCGCTTGCCCAGTTGTATAACTGGCGGGTCGGCATTGTCGGGACTTTGTTGCTTCTCTGGGTACCCCAATTCTGGGAAGCGATGCGTATTTTCCGCCCCGAAATTCTCCTGACCCTGTTTGGTTTTGCCTCCTATCTTCTTGCCCGTTTTGCGGCGGAAAAAAATAGATTGTTTCCAGCCGCCCTTGCCGGAATCGCCGCCGGCTTTGCAGGGCTGGCCCATCCTTTAGGGATGATTTTTGCCGCAGCGGGATCTCTTGCTCTTATTTTTCATAAGAAGATTATCCCGGGGCTCATTCTGGCGCTTCTGGCGCTGCTGACATTCGCGCCATATATCTCCGGCTTCATCACCGATGACGAACTCTTTCTGCGGCAACTTGCCGACAACGGCATTATGGCTTCCAAACTTCAGTTCAGCTGGTGGACACCGTTTCTCAATCTCTTAAATGAGCATAAGCGGATATTTCGCAACGGCGATGTCATCGGTATCAGCCTTCTATTCCTGCTGGCCGTTGCCACTTTTCGGCAGGTTCGGAAACTTCCCGGGCGTTTCTACTGGCAATATCTGCTCATCGCCTTCCTTCTTCTGGCAATTGCGCCGTTCCCCAAAATAACCCGATATTATCTTCCTCTTATTCCTTTTCTGGTTATCGGCGTATCTCTTACAGTTGAGTCAATCATAAGCGACAGCGACACCAATTCGGGACTGAGACGCCCCATCTACCTCTTCTGCCTGGCACTGTTTATCGGTTATGGATTCTACGCTCTGGGAAGGGCGGCGTCGGTGGACTGGCATGCTCCCCGCGAACTGGAAGCCAGCCGGATGCTGGCGGAGAAAATGACGCCCGGGGCGGTGGTGATAGGCCGCTTTGATATGGTGTTCGACTACATAGATGAGTTCCGCATCTATTGCTGGTGGGGAACCGAGCAGCGCTTGAGCGGGAACTTTCATCCTGAAACGGTGGAGCAGTACGCCGATAGCATCGGAGCGCATTATCTGGTGATTACCAAGTATAATCTGGAGCAAATGAATCTAAATTCGCAGCAGGTGAGCGCGCGCTTTCGCCGCTTCCAGCCTGTTCTGATGCTGCCGGAGCGGGAACGCTATCTCTTCGGTTACACCGTCGAGCATTCAATAAAGCCAGAGCCTTGAATGCGGCCCAGCGGTGGAAATATTGTTTGACATTACTGGTATAAATGTTTAAGATATGATTGTCAGGTTCGTTTACTCTAATCGCCATCAGTAACAGACCGAATTCTTACGAGGACTAACTGAGGTCATAATGACATTCAGTATGAATTTCACAATCGAAGCCGACCTGGAGCGGAAGATAATCAAGGAAAAAATCTATGGTATCTGGAAAGAAGATACCGCCCGCTCCTATCATGAGGAGTTTATGAAAGTGGCGGCTCCCTTGACCGGCGGCAGGTGGGCGAAACTGATTGACCTCAACAACTGGCGCTCGTCCTACCCCGAGGTGGTCGACGTTATCGGTGAGCATCTTGAATGGTGCCGGGAAAACGGCATGGTTCTTTCCGTCAATATTATCGAAAACCCGGTAACCCAGAATCAGCTGAAACGGATGTTTTCTATCGGCGGAACCGGGGAGATGTCCAGAATTTTCAAATCATTGTCGGAAGGCGATAAATATCTTAAAGAAAATGGATTCTAACTTCCCGCTTAATGCATCCTCATTGAATCTGGAGGAGCCGATGTCTTTTACCTTAAATTTCAATATCGACCTTGACACCGAGCGGAAATTAATCCGCTCTAAGATATATGGTATCTGGAAAAAAGAGACTGCCGAGGAATATCATACTCACTTTGCCGAGGTGGTCAAGCCGCTCCTGCGCAAGAAATGGGCAAAACTTATAAATCTCGAGAATTGGAAATCATCCTATCCGGAGATGATTAATGTGATTGGCGACCATATCAAATGGTGCCACGAGCATAATGCCGTCTATTCGGTCTATGTCGTGGACAATCCGGTCACCAAGAAACAGCTACAGCGGATGATTGCCCACAGCGGTTATGAAGAGGCTTGCCCGGTTTTCGATTCCCGGAGTGAAGCCGAGTCCTTTCTGAAGGAGCACGGCTTCTGAACTTCGTTACTTCAGATATCGGTCAAACCACTTAAGAATCCAGTCAAGTCGCGCCAGACGGCGGTCGGGCCTTCCATGCCGCGATAGTCCGTGCGGTTCTTCCGGAAAACGGACAAATTCCACCCGCTTCTTCATCAACTTCAAGGTGGCATAGAGTTCTTCCGCCTGCTCGATTGAGCAGCGCAGGTCGCTTTCATTATGCAGAATCAAAAGCGGCGTTTTGACCTTTTTGGCATAAGTCAAGGGCGACATGCGACGGTACCCGTCGGGGTTTTCCCAGGGATGTCCTCCGAATTCCACCCGGTCGAGAAAACCGATATCAGAGGAGCCGGCGAAACTTTCCAGGTTGACTACCGAGCGCTGGGTTACCGCGGCACGAAAACGGTCGGTATGACCTACTATCCAGTTGGTCATATAACCGCCGTAGGAGCCACCGGTCACGCCCAGTCGCTTCTTATCGACATATGGCAATCGCTCCAGATAGTCGGCGGCTGCCATACAATCGATATAATCGAGACTTCCCCAGTCCCCGACAATGGAACCGGCCCAGAGTTCGCCTCGTCCGGCGCCCCCGCGGGGATTAGTGTAAAGGACTACATACCCCCGCGATGCCAGATAGAGCATCTCATGAAAGAAGGTAAAACCGTACTGCACCCGCGGTCCGCCATGAATCTCCAGTATGCCGGGATATTTTCGATTGCGACTCATCTCGGGCGGGGTTACCAGCCACCCCTGCAGGTCGGTGCCGTCGTACCCTTTGAACCAGACTTCTTTAACAGTCGGAATCTTGATGCCGTTCAGCAACTCTTTATTCAATTCCGTCAGCCGCACCGCTTCGCGGTCCCCCTCATATCGGGCCGGGATGATATAAATATCCCCCGGGGTGCGCAGGTCGAGCCTGTTGACGGCAAAATACCGCATCTTGCCGTTGAGACTGTACGACCGAATATGACAGGGTTGCCTGGTTATTCGAGTCGGAAGGCCGCCTCGCGAGGAGACATAGAAGAGATGAGTGCTGCCGGTGTCGGAAGCGGTGAAATATATCCGCTTGCCGTCCGGCGACCAGTACAGCGCGGGCCAATCATGTCCCTCGCCCAGGTCGTTAATCGTTTGGTCCAGACACTGACGGTCAAATCTCGGCGTGATATCTTTTGCCGCCGGCTTTCCCTCAAGACCGACCGTCCAGATATGCTGATTGTGCACTCCCCAAGCGTCATCGGGATATTGGTGTCCCAGATAGGCAATCCTCTTTCCATCCGGGGAGAATGTGGGAAAAGCTACCGGACCGGCCGGTGTCGGTACTCTTTTTTCCCTGCCGCCCGCAATTGAAACCAGGTACAAGTCTTCCCGAAGGGGATTAATATCCGGGTCTTCCGAGCGATTGCTGACAAATGCCACCATCTTGCCGTCAGGGGAGACTGACGGATAGAGGTCGTCATACTTCCCCCTGGTCAGGGGTGTCATTCGCCCGGAGGCTATCTCCAGTTTCCAGATATGGAAACGGTCTTGCGGCAGAAAGCCGACTCCATCCAGACGATACATCAACCTGGTGATATGCCGGTACACCGGCGCTTCGCTTTTCTTCTTTTCGTCGGATTCCTTATGAGAATCGCTGTAGCGGAAGGAGAAGACCAGATTTTTGCCGTCAGGCGTCCAGACCGGTTTGGAGAAGGAACCGTCTTCTTCCGCAATCTTTTTTTCCGCGCCGCCGTCGGAGGGTATCAGATATATGCCGGTCTTTTTATTGCGGGTCGATACAAATGCAATCTGACTGCCATCCGGCGAGAAGGAAAGGCTGCCGTCATGCACTTCGCCGAAAGTAAACTGGCGGCTCTGACGGGTGCGCACTTCATACATATGAATATGTGCAAAATACTTGCGACGGTCCTCGGAAATCGTCTCGACCGTGTAGGCAATTCTGGTTTCATCCGGCGACATGGCCAGTCTGGTGATGATTTTGAGACGGCAGAGGTCCTCGGCCATCAGCAAACGTTTTTTCGAATTTGTTTTCATTAGAATTCTCCGGGTTTATTCCAAGCATATCTAACTGATTTCTCGGCAATTGACAAGTCAAATCATCCATGGTCGCAAGCAAAGGGCATAATATTGGTCGCTTTTATGAAATCGAAATTCTTATATTCTCCTTCTGTATGACAGACGTTACCGCCCGTTATCCCCGCAATGTCATGACCTCCTGGCTCAGTCTGGCGGTTCGGATGGCGCTGGTCTTTCTTATAAATCCGGTTATCATCCGTTCGCTCGGGCAGGAGCGGTATGGCGTCTGGGCGCTCATTTTCTCTCTCATAAATTACCTGACCATTTGCGACCTCGGTATGCAGCAGGGATTGAACCGTTTCATATCCCGATTTCTCAGTCTGGGCGACAGTGACAAGATTAACGACATCATAAATAGCTCCTTCAGAGTCTTCTTTATGATTGGCTCCGCTATCATGATACTGGCGGCCGCCATCGCTTTCGGGGCGCTTCGCCTTTTCGAAATCCCGGAGTCTCTCCTTCCGGAGGCGCAGATAGTCCTTTTTATTATTGCTCTCAACACCGCCCTCAATTTCCTGATGCTGCCTTACAGCGGCACTCTGGGAGCGTTTCATCGATACGACCTGGCCAATTATATTGCCATTGCCGAAGACCTCCTGCGCAGTGTCGCTATCCTGCTGGTGTTATCATCCGGTGGGGGCATCACTTTGCTGGCGGCAGTTTATTTGGTCTTCACTATCCTGAGAGTCGTAATCAGCGCCCTCATTCTGAAACGAGCAGTCCCTGCGCTCAGATTTCAGCCTCACACGAAAAGCGCCGAGACCTTCCGGTCACTCTTCAACTACTCCCGGTTAGTTTTCTTCGTTTCGGTAGTCTGGCTCTTCATCGCCAATATTGATAACCTAATCCTCGGATACTTTCTTGACCTCACCTCTGTCGCCCTCTATGCCGCCGCCTTAATACCGCTGGTCGCCTTTCGCAACCTGATAAACGGCATAGCCGTGCCGCTTCGCCCGACAGTGAGTCATCTGGAAGCGCTCGGGAGAACCGACCAAATCGGCATTCTCTATCTCCGCGGATTGAAATATCTCTATTTCCTGACTTTTTACATTGCCGGAGCCGCCATCATTCTGGCTCAACCTTTTTTTCAACTCTGGCTGGGGAACTCTTTCCTGCCGTCGGCCGAACTGCTGACCATTCTGATTATCCCGACTGCTCTATTTCTACCGCAGTCTGTCACCGAATCAATCCTCTTTGCCACCGACCGGCCCAGAATTCTTCTTAAACTCCTTATCGCCGAGGCCGCTGTCAAGATTGCCCTGAGTTTGCTTCTTATCGGTCCCTTTGGCATCTACGGGGTCGCCTACGCCACGGCTGTCACGCTGACTGTCATCTACCTGCTGGTATTGCCGTTCTCAGTAAATCCGGTTTTCGGTATTGACTGGAAAGTCTATTATTTGACCGTTCTGAAATTTGCTTTGCCGGCTTTTGGCGTCTCCTTTTTTCTATCGTATTTCGGCGCCATGCTCTTTCCGCTCACCGGTTGGCTCGATTTTCTGCTTCTTGGTCTCGGGCTGCTCATCCTGCTGGCGCTCGCTCTCAGAATTGCCAGCGGTAAAGCCCCGCACCGATTATTTGCTACCCTTTTTGTCGAGAGTGAGAAGTAAATATCGTTTCTCTTTCCTGAACCGTTTGAGTATAATCAGTACTATATGAGCCGCATTTTTCTTTTAATCTTTGCCGCAATTCTTCTTGCGACAGAGGCCGCTTCCGATGACCTGATTTTTGACCTGGGGCTGACTATCCCGACACCGGCGCTGAATCCTGATGACTCTCTTAATCCCGCGCCGATTCTTGCGCTGGGCGGTTTGAAGGCAGACTTTTGGCTTTTGCCCGGCGATATTATTCCGACAGTTTCATATCCTGCAAAACTGGAACTGACATTCTACCTCTCCGATAGCGGCGAGGTCGATTCTCTCCGTTTTCTGCCGTTTGCCCATGACCCAGTGCTCAGTTACTTCCGAAAGTCCCTGCATGCCCTTAAATTCCGCCCTGCCGCTATTGACGGAAAAAGTATTCCGTACCTACTTCCTGCAGAGCTGTTCCTGGCAAGCGAGCAGTTCCTTGATATCAGTCCTCGCCAGCGTCCAGCCGCCATCCTCGCACTGCCTGTTATTGAGAAAGTCGGGGTGGTGCGACGCGACCTTCTGGAGAAGTCGTTTTCACTTAATAACGTCGCGATGCCCCGGGTGGAAAAATTTCCCCCCTATTTCTGCTTCTTCAAAATCGGCGAAAGAAGTCTCAGATTCCCCTTTGCGGTGTACAAAATATCCCTTGATTCCTCCGGTCAGCTTATCGATTTCTCCGAATTCTGCTCCAGTCGCCCCGAATGTGCCGAAAACTTCGGCCGGGCCTTGCTTCATGCCGCTTACAC
>JBFMEF010000174.1 GCA_040753495.1 Candidatus Zixiibacteriota bacterium | reverse complement strand
CTTGGATTGAGATATATTATAATCGTCAAAGACGACACTCAACTCTGAAATACTTAAGCCCGGTTGATTTCGAAAATGAAAACAGTTATGCTTATTTACGTGTCCCACAAATCGGGGGAAGCACAGACCCTCGACCCCAATGGCACTTCCCCTGTCGGTCGGTCGGTCTTGACACTCTTCATTCCTGTTAGTTCACTGATTACCCGCTGTTATTCTTTGTTTCTTCAGGTTATGCACCGACAGTCTGAGCCCGATTGGCGATAGTAGCGCTTCAGGAGGACGAAAAACCCATCACTCCTGTTCATCGAAGCGCACGACACCCCAACTCTTAAATTTCCGCCTTATTTCCCTTTAAAATATGCCTCCCGGAATTTCGCCAGCAGATTTTTCAGCGTCTCGATGTGGGTCTTATCGGTGGTCTGTTTGCATTTCATCGCCGCCACCAGCATCTGATGCAGTAGCGAAACCTTGTTGAGATACTCATCATATTTCGCCTTGTCCTCAGGCGCCACCGGAGCAATCCGCTGGGTCAGAAAATACTGCGAGACAATCTCCATTAATTTGTCGGCATGGGCTTCTTTATTGGTAATCCACCGGACAATCTGATTATAGTTCTTGTCGGCGGTGGCGGAAAGCGATGTTATCTGGTCCATCGATTTTTCAATAGTGGCGATATCTTCGGATATAAGATAAAAGCGGGTGGAATCCTCATAGATGCCGCAGGGGATTTCGCAGTGCGCCGAAAGATTTGTCGCCGTCAAAAAAATGCTAAAGATAATTCCCAGTGAAACAATCATCAGGCTTTTCATCATACTCTCCTTTCCTTTAATCAACAATCGGATTTAATACGGTTTATCCAACAGAGGCGGCTAAAGCGAATTTGAGACCTCCTCTTGCTATTGCCGCCGCTCTTTATTACTTTCCCCGCCAATATAATGCATGACCCTTCAAACGGCAGTTGAAATAGGAAAAAAGTGAGCGGTGAAACAGCATATTTCGGCGAGATAATCGCGCTGGTCACGGCGCTGGTTTGGGCTGTGGCGGTAATATTATTCAAAAAGAGCGGAGAAAAATTCCACCCTCTCGGTCTTAACCTCTTCAAGAATATTCTGGCGTTTCTTCTCTTTCTTCCGACCATCTATCTTTTCGGGCAGACTCTGTTTCATGATGCGCCTGTTTCCGATTATCTCCTGCTATTCCTGAGCGGTTTTCTGGGGCTGGCGGTTGCCGATACCTTGTTTCTGACCAGTTTGAATATTCTGGGGGCGGGACTGGCGGCGATTCTTGCCTGCCTGTACAGCCCGACTATCATTATCTTATCGGTATTATTCCTGGATGAGAGACTGACCTGGATGCAGCTTGCCGGGGCATCACTCATTGTAGCGGCAGTGCTGACAACGGTGATCAAAAACAAAAACAATGGCGCTCCCGCAGACAAGAAACGTCTCTGGCTCGGGATATCGCTGGGGGCACTATCATATCTGGCAGGCGGAATTGGCGTTATAGTGATGAAGCCGGTCCTGGAGCGCTCGCCAATTCTCTGGGTAACCGAGGTAAGACTTCTGAGCGGAATAATATTTGTGACAGCCCTTCTGGCGTTACATCCGGGGCGGAAACTGATTCTGGCGCCGGGAATGAATCGTCGCGGCTGGGGATTTACCATCGCCGGGTCGCTTGCCGGGGCATATTTTTCGATGCTTCTCTGGCTGACCGGCCTGAAATTTACGCAGGCATCGATTGCCGCCGCCTTGAATCAAACTACCAATATTTTTATCTTCCTGTTAGCCGTAATATTCTTGAAAGAGCCGGTTACTGCCCGACGGGTGTTTGGGATAATTCTGGCGGTTGCCGGGGCGTTGCTGGTTACATTTGGATAATGCCGAAAGAGGCGAGGTAAGAAATGGAAACGGGATTCATTGGACTGGGCTCGCTGGGGAAAGCGATTGCGGGACGATTGATAGAGGCTGGAGTAAAGCTGTCGGTCTGGAACCGCAGCATATCAAAAGCGACCGGTATGGCGGCGGTGGCGAAATCACCCGGAGAACTGATTTCGAAAAACAACATAATTGCGCTTTGCCTCTCCGAAAGCGGCGCGGTAAGGGAAGTCCTGGAAGGGGAGAGAGGTTTACTGAGCGGTGATATTTCCGGCAAGGTCATTATTGACCACACTACCAATCATTTTGATGCCGTTGCCGGATTCCACAACCAGGTTAGAAAAGCCGGGGGATTCTATCTGGAGGCGCCGGTGCTGGGGAGTGTCGTTCCGGCGTCAAAAGGGCTTCTGACCGTGCTGGTCAGCGGGGAGAAAGAGGCTTACGAGAAGATGTTGCCCTATTTCGAGAAGATGGGGAAGAATATCTTTTATATGGGAGAGGCAGCAGTAGCCACCAGGATGAAACTGGTGAATAATCTGGTGCTGGGGAACCTGATGGCGGTTCTTGCCGAGGCCGTCGCCTTTGGTGAAGCCTGCGGGGTGGAGCGGGAGAAAGTGATTGAGATCCTCTCCAAAGGGGCGGGAGATTCGGGTGTGCTTAACGGGAAAAGAGAGAAACTGCTGAAAGAAGATTTCTCGCCGCATTTTTCGTCGGCGATGATTCATAAAGACCTGCATTATCTTCAGGACCTGGCGCGTCAAATGAAACGTCCCCTTCTGACCGGCAGTGTCATAAAGGAGCTTTTCGGAATGGCGATTCGGGAAGGGTCAGAGAAGGAAGATTTCTCGGCGGTCTATAAGCTGTTTAAGGGATGAATTAACCAGGCGCCCTATCATCCGGGCAAATACCTTGCTGATGATTATTCGTCAGGCGTAAATTCATTCACTTTTTCACTCCAATTAATATTGGCAGGAAGTCATCTTGCAAAGACGTCGCATCAGGTGACTTGCTTAATTCGAAGCGGTCTTCCTTGACCTCAAAGCCAACCTCCCTTAGAGTACTAATCCAGTCGGCAAGCGGGAAAATACCGAGTATATGCCGGTCGGTCTGGATATCAAGATACCCTTCACGGCGGATAAGATAGACATAAGTGCACTCATAGTTGCCGTCATTTGGTTCCGGGTCGTAATTGTTCTCGATATAGGTGATTTCAATCTCTCCCTGACGATGCTGCGAAACGACCGTGCGGTTCTGGACAAAGTGCTCAGGCCATTCTTCTACGAAAGTAATCATGACGCCGCCCGGTTCAAGATGGGTATGGGCGGTGAGAAAGGCGGCGCGCAGTTCCTCGAGGCTGGTCATATGGCAGATGGCGTCATGAATGACGACAGCATCAAATTTTCTTCCCAGACGGGCGATTCGCAGGTCATCAATCCGATACTCCACCTCGGGATTCAGTTTTTTGGCTAACTGGAGAATCTGGGGATTGATATCCAGCGCGGTGATCTTAAAGGCTCTTTTCAGGATAGAATCGAGATGCCCTCCGCCGGCGCCAAGATTAAGGATATGTTGGACCTTACCACCGCCATATTCATGGAGTTTCCGGATGAAGAGCTCTCCTTCGTCAATATAACTCTCCGGCGGCGAGATTATAGGCCAGAGCCAGGCGAGGTCTTTGTAAAGCCTCATCGTCTCTTCGGAACCGATTTTGGGACGCATAACAGAAATATAAAGAAGATGAAAGAAAAGGGCAATTGGAGGGTATTGCCTTTACCCCGGCGAGATAGATAACTCTGCGGAATTTTCTAAACTGACCGCTTCAAGGTGACGATACCTTTAATATGGAGAAATTTCGCTTGTATCATTTCGCCGGCGCCTTATATTAATCCTGGTGGTAATCAATGACGGCAACGCTAAGAATTAATCACGGTCTGGCGCTTCTTCCTGATTTAACGCAGGTGGAAAAATCGCTTTTCGATAAAGGGTTTGAGTCTATTGCGGGAGTCGATGAAGCCGGGCGGGGACCTTTAGCCGGTCCGGTGGTGGCGGCGGCGGTGATTCTTCCGAAAGATACGGTGATTAAGGGGCTGGATGATTCCAAGAAATTGACACCGCGACGACGCGAAGAACTATTTGATGAAATAGCGGGCTGCGGCGCCTCGTGCGCTGTGGGAATTATAGACAATATCACCATTGACCGGATGAATATCCTGAAGGCGTCGCTTCTGGCTATGAGGAAGGCGGTGATGTCGCTTTCGCGGAAGCCGGAATTCGTGCTGGTGGACGGCAATCATACCATTCCCAACCTCGAACTGCCGCAAATCGCAATTGTCTCCGGTGATTCGCTCTGCGCCTCCATTTCGGCGGCATCGATTATCGCCAAAGTGACCCGTGACCGGATAATGGACAAGTATCAGGAAATCTATCCCGAATTCTCCTTTTCCGTGCACCGGGGTTATCCTACCCCGCAACATCTGAGCGAACTTAAGACTCATGGGCCAACCGATATTCACCGGAAGAGTTTCCGTCCGGTGGAAGAATTCATTCCGGTGCCGCGAGGCGGCAAATAAGCCATACCAGTTTGTCTCACCAGCAAAAGAAATCATCGCGGGCAAGGGGGGACCAGTTCGAGCGGAAAGCCGAAGAGTATCTTGTTAAGAGGGGGTATGAGATTCTGGCGCGCAACTGGCAGGCGGGGCATAAAGAGATAGATTTGGTTGCCCGAAAAGATAAAACGCTGGCGTTTGTGGAGGTAAAAGGAAGCCGCGGGGACAGATTCGGACACCCGGCATACCGGGTCGATAGAAAAAAGCGGGAAAACCTGGCGCTGGCGGCGGAGCGGTTCATTACAGAGATGGGATTGCGGGGATTGGAATTTCGATTTGATGTGATTACGATTTACGAGGGAACCCTGGAACATTTTCCAGGGGCGTTTCAACTGGAATCGGATGATTCCGGCGCCGGCGCGAATGATGTCGAAGAGTCTTTTTGAGTCATCCTCAAAGCCGAATCCTCTGCCCGGACAACCGAATCGGTCATCTCCGAAACATATTTCCAGAAATCTGCCGGGACCCATCTCTCGGTTCGGAATTTTTCAACCAGAGAGAGCATCTCTTCGCGGCTCACGGCGTGTGCGGTCAGAATCGAGTCCCGGACAGTCAAAAAGCGAGGCTTGTCGTTGCGGTAAAGTTCGGCCGCGAGGGAGGTCACGGTCACAACGGCGGCATATTTCCGGTATTCGGCTTCAAGTTTCTCCTGTTTCCAGTCCTTAATATAAAGATAACCGGCAACCATCAGCCCGATTGACACAAGAACCGCAATTATCCGCAAAATCAACTTCAGCCAACTTCCGGTTGAAATTATCCGTAATTCTGTTAAATTATTAAGGTTATATCGATTGGTCAATATATATATGGAACTAAAATATCCGCCGATGCGAAGAAAAAGCCGGGCGGTCAAAATAGGCGATTGTATTATCGGGGGCGGCTTTCCGATAGCGGTTCAGTCAATGACCACCACCGATACTCGTGATGTCGATACCACTGTCGCCCAGATTCAGCGTCTCATTGCCGAAGGTTGCGAGATTGTGCGGGTGGCGGTGCTGGATGACAACGCGGCATCCAAGTTGGGGGAAATCAAGAAGCGGATATCCATTCCGCTGGTGGCGGATATCCATTTCAAATACAAACTGGCGCTGGAAGCGATTCGTCAGGGCATCGACAAAATCAGAATCAATCCGGGCAACATCGGCGCCGACTGGAAAGTGCAGGAGGTAACCGCGGCGGCAAAAGATGCCGGTGTGCCGATACGAATCGGCGTTAATTCCGGGTCGCTCCCCAAAGATTTGCTGGAGAAATACGGGCACGACAATCCGGAAGGGTTTGTCGAGGCGGCGTTGCGCCAGATTGAAATCCTGGAGAATAAGAATTTCAAGGATATCGTTATCTCGCTCAAATCGACCAATGTCAATACGGCGTACTGGGCATATATGATGTTGGCGGAAAAAGTCGATTATCCCTTTCATCTCGGGATAACCGAATCGGGAACCCTTCAGACCGGCTCGCTCAAATCGGCGGTCGGATTGGGGGCGATATTGATTAACGGCATCGGCGACACCATTAGAGTCTCGCTTTCGGCCGACCCGGTGGAGGAAGTGAAAGTCGGCAAAGCGATTCTGAAATCGCTGGAGCTGAAAAAAGAGGGAGTAGATGTTATCGCCTGTCCCACCTGCGGACGATGCCAGATTGATATGATTCCGCTGGCGGAGGCGATTGAAAAGAAGACCCGTCATTACAAAACCCCGCTCAAGGTTGCCGTGATGGGCTGCATCGTTAATGGTCCCGGTGAAGCCACCGCGGCCGATGTCGGCATTGCCGGCGGTGACGGTCTCGGGATTCTCTTCAAGAAGGGAAAAATTATCGGGAAGGTGACCGAGAAGGAACTGGAGGAGACGCTTCTCAAAGAGATAGAGGAGATGACCGGCGGAGAGTGAGGAGGAATGGAAGTTCCAAAATTGGTGCCCCACCGCTTGCGGTGGGGAGTCTAAAATATCAGGATGCAGGTCGGGTTCTGAGTCCGAATCGGGATGGTTCAGGGTGGTATGAAGATGAAAGACCCGACATTCTTGTTTAATGACTAAGAATTATCTCAAAAAACTTGGTTTCTGGGGCGTCGTTTTCTTTACGGTTAAGGGGCTTCTCTGGCTAACCGTGCCGCTGCTGATTGCCAAACTGTGCGGGTGAAACTATCTGCAATCTCCGAGTAGACCAAACAGCCGGCCGCAGCCGGGCGCCTGATATCATTTGCTAATTTCCGATTGACGAAATGGAGATAAGGGGGTATATTTTACTATAATTTCAGTCCCATCAGGGAGGCATTCTATGAAAAAATCTATATTCTTGATGCTGATGCCGCTTTTTTCCATTTGCGCGACGATGAATGAAGCGAAGGCGGGGGACAGCGTCTTTACGGTCACCAGCTTCATCCCGGAGCGGTTCCGGGATTTTGAGTGGAGGGTGGAAGGGAGCGGGAGTACTCGTCAGGTGGAGGACAATACTTGGAAGATTTGGCAATATGATGATGCCTGGAACTTGCAAAACAACAGAAGTGAGCAATCGATAGGCAATCTCAAATTAATGAGTAGTTCGAAATATTACTTCTATTCCTTGCAAAGATATTATTCGCTCTCACTTCTTTCCGAATTTTCCGTCAATGAGAATTCAACACCACAACGGAGCGAAGAACTGAGCGATGAGCTATTTCGATATGTTAGCAATGGACGGCATCAACAAACTGAATATCAGGTGAAATTGGGCCCGGGAATGACAGGCGGGAGCTACTTGCTCGGCGACCTTTATGTTGAGCTCGGTGTGACAGGCGACCTGTATTTCTCCATAATGAGGGGTTTGAAGTCTTCTCGAGAGAGTGAGTGGACACGGGAAAATTACCCAGACACGAATCATACATGGAAGCGGCGGTCGACAAGTGAAGTAAGCGGCAAGGCGCACTATACTAGACTTGCTGTTCAAGCCGGAGCTAAGGTCGGATGGGGCAGGCTCTATGATGCTCGATTTGCTTCCACGGTTATGTATATTATTGACGAATTGAGAAAAGCCGGTCTGCTTGACCGAGAACCAGACAAGGAACAGATGCTAAGTCTTTGTGC